>JANPBV010000338.1:0-32091 GCA_031430615.1 Ignavibacteria bacterium
CCTTATCATAAAAAAGATCTGCCAAAAGGAACATTTATGGAAATTTTAAAACAGGCAGGGATTAAGAAAAACGAATTAAAGGACTTATTATAAATTGGCTAAACAAACAGCTTTTTACGATCTTCATAAAGCATATAATGCAAAAATAGTGGATTTTGCCGGCTTTGAAATGCCCGTTCAATACGATGGGATCATTGCAGAGCATATGGCAGTACGTAATTCAGTAGGTGTATTTGATGTTTCTCACATGGGTGAATTTTTTGTAAAAGGTAAGGATGCTCTTGCCTTCATACAGAAATGCACAACAAACGATGCTTCAAAATTAACAAAAGGGAAAATACAATATTCAGCAATGTGCTATGAAGATGGCGGTGTTGTTGATGACCTTCTTGTGTATTGTTGTGGTGATTATTATATGTTAGTTGTTAATGCCTCGAATATTGAAAAGGATTTCAACTGGCTTGAATCAAATAAAACCGGATTTGATGTTGAACTCACAAACCATAGTGATGAATATTCATTGCTTGCAGTACAAGGCAAAAATGCCATTGCGACACTTAAAAAACTCACTGATTGTGATTTTGAAGCTATGAAATATTATACCTTTACCGAAGGTAAGGTTGCAGGTGTTGATACAATTATTTCTAGGACAGGTTATACCGGAGAAGCTATCGGATTTGAACTGTATATCTCCTCGGATAAAGTTACATCAGAAAAAGTATGGAAAGAAATTTTTTCTGCAGGCGAAGAGTTTAACATTAAACCGATAGGATTGGGTGCAAGGGATACTTTAAGGCTTGAGGCTGGTTATTGTTTGTATGGGAATGATATGGATAAGACAACAAATACTATTGAAGCAGGTCTTGGATGGATAACAAAACCTAAAAAAGGTGAATTTAACGGCAAAGCTAAGGTTGATTCTGAATTAGCTAATGGTTCTTCAAGAAAACTTGCGGGTTTTATCGTCAATGGCAGGCTTGCCGCAAGACACGGGTATGAAATTTATAATGAGAGCGCAAAAATAGGACACGTTACCAGCGGAAGCATTTCACCCTGTTTGAATAAGAACATCGGGCTTGGTTATGTTGAATCTAAATATTCAGTGCCCGGCACAAAAATTAAAATTAAAGTACGAAACGATTTTATTGAAGCGAAAGTCGTAAAAATTCCTTTTGTAGGAAAGGATTAAATAAGTTAACAGTTAATGGAAATTTTAGATCAAAAAAATATGGAAACAAAACCCCTTAAAATAAGCTTGTATTTTGCGCATAATTATGTTGAATCTGATCTTATCTTAAAAGATAAAAACGTAGTTGTAATAGATGTGTTAAGGACATCAACAACAATGGTCACCGGACTTTCAAACGGCGCAAAAGAAATTATTCCAACCGATAGCATTGCATCTGCGGGAATGATAGGAAGGAATTCATTGGGGCAATCTTTGCTTTGCGGTGAAAAACACGGAAAGATAATCCAGGGGTTTAATCTTGGTAACTCAATTAAAGAATACCGAGAAGAAAACGTTAAAGGAAAAATACTGGTATTCCACAGTACAAATGGTACTCCATCTCTTATCAAATCAAAATTTGCGCAAAATTGCGTAGTGCTTGGTTTTGTTAATATGGAACGAGTTGTACAGTATCTGCATGAACTCAACGAGGATTTTATCATATTATGCGCAGGAAAGGATGGAGATTTTTCACTTGAAGATACTGTTTGCGGCGGAATGCTTGTAAGCAGACTTAAGAAAATTGCCGGCAAAGGAAAATATATCCTTACTGATTCATCCAGAGGAGCATCAAAACTTTATTCAGCATACAAAAATGATCTTTTAAAGATGCTGCATGATTCTGAGCATGGGCAATACCTTATTTCACTTGGATTTGAAGATGATCTTATTGAGTGCGCACAGGTTGATAAGTATAACATGCTACCGTTGTTAAGAAGCGGCGTGATAAAATCTATCGAAGCTTTTGCTTCTGACCCTAAACTTACAATGAAAAAAGTTTCTCAAAAAAGCGCAAGTTAATTTATTTGCAGAGAAAGAGAAAAATTTTATTTATTCATTAATTACAATATAACAGGTAACCCATTATCAGCAGGATGAAGGATAAAAAAAGCCCCGCAAAAAGAGAAGTCAGGGGCGGTTCCAGGGGTTCTTCAAGGAAATTTGAAGAAGGCTTGCCAATATCTAATAAAAAGCAAATACTGGGCTTTTTCCTGATTTTATTCAGCGTTCTTATCATTCTAAGCATAGTTTCCTTTTCAGCAGCCGATGAAACAAGGCTCGAATCCATCAGCATTTCAGAACTTTTCAAAAAAGAGAACCAGACCTCAAATTTTACTACATCCAATTGGCTTGGCATAATTGGTGTTGTTATATCCGGTTTTTTTGTACGCGGAGCTTTTGGTTACTTCTCTCTTGTAATTCCTGCATTACTGATAATTTTTGGTATTCAAATGATGCGCAAACGCAGTCTGCTGGGAATGCTTCAGTTTTCTGTTTACCTGCTTTTCCTCATGATATTTACTTCAGCTTTATTCGGAATGTTCAGAACTACACTAGGTGTAGATAAAATACCATACTCGTTTGTTGGAACAAGCGGTGAGTATTTTTCATCGATTTTTTACCTGATGCTTGGATCATTAGGCAGCTATATTTTACTATTTGGTTTAGTTGCCGCTTTTTCATTTCTACTTGTTGATAGGGATGTTACAAAATCATTTGCGAGATTAAAGATGCTGTTCGAATCATTCCGTGAAAAATTCCGAACTTCGATGGATGAAATGAAAGAAAAGCGCGAGGAAGAAAAGAACCGCGAATCAAAACGCGATATGATCCGCACGGAACGGGAAAAGATCTTACAAACAAAGAAGTCAGGGAAGTTACAAAACGAACCGGTTGATGATGAGCATATTATCAAGGATACTAAGATAAACCGTCCTGTAGATAATGAAATGATAGTTGAAGAAAATCCTAAGATAACCTCAGGTAAGGTCAAAGAAATCCCGCTTGATATTGAGAATGGTGAAATTGTTAATCCATTGGATGCAGTTATTGCTCCTGTTAAGGTTTCAAATAAACGTCCGCAAATTGGTGATGTAATTCCTGATGAACCTAAGGAAGAGGAAACAACTTTTCCCGTGGAAACGCTTGAGGATTATAAACTGCCTACCTTAGATCTGCTTGAAGAGCCGCTTAAAGAAGATCTTGATGTAATTTCTGATGATGAGCTTAAGGAAAACGGCAGACTGCTGCAGGCTAAACTGCTTAATTTTGGCGTTAAGATAGAAAAAGTTATAGCAACCCCCGGACCGGTGGTTACATTGTATGAGCTTGTTCCCGCTGAAGATGTTAAATTAAGCAGGATTGAAAGCCTGCAGGATGATATTGCACTTGCCATGAAGGCAAGGGGTATCAGGATGATAATACCAATACCTGGCAAAGGAACTGTAGGCGTTGAAATACCAAACCATAAGGCGGAAACAGTAAAGATCAGGAGTATAGTTGGCTCAAAGAAGTTTGCTGAATCTAATATGGTGCTCCCAATTGCGCTTGGTAAAACAATAGCAGGTGATGTTTATGTTGATGATCTTACAAAAATGCCGCACTTGCTTGTTGCCGGCTCAACAGGCTCAGGTAAGAGTGTTGGTATAAATACAATTATTACAAGCCTTTTGTATAAAATGCACCCAACTGACTTAAAGTTCATTTTAATTGACCCCAAAAAAATTGAACTTAACTTATATGAGAAGCTGAAGAACCATTACCTTGCATTTTCGAAGGATTACAGCGAAAGGATAATTACAATTCCGCAAAATGCAGTACTTGCGCTCAAAGGTCTTGAAATAGAAATGGAAAAGCGTTATGAAAGACTTGCAAACGCTACGGTTAGGAATGTTGCCGACTATAATAAAAAATTTAAAGATGGCAGGTTGAAAGATGATGAGAATATAAAGCATGGTAAAATGCCTTATATCATTGTTATAATTGATGAGCTTGCTGACTTAATGATAACAGCATCCAAAGAAGTTGAAGAGCCTATTGCAAGGCTTGCGCAGCTTGCACGAGCTGTTGGTATTCATTTAATATTAGCCACACAAAGACCCAGTGTAGATGTTATCACAGGTGTTATAAAAGCTAACTTCCCTGCAAGGATAGCATTTCTTGTAAATTCTAAAGTTGATTCACGAACAATATTAGATATGAATGGCGCTGAACAGCTTCTTGGCAAAGGTGATATGCTTTATACACCACCCGGTGCTGGTAAACCTATCAGAATACAGAGTCCATATATTTCCGGGGAAGAAGTTGAAAAAGTCGCGGAATTTGTAGGAGCGCAAAAAGGCTTTGCCAGGAATTATGAGATACCATCAATAAACCAAAGGAAAAAGAAAACATATGATGAAACATATGATAGAGATGAGCTTTTTGAAGAAGCGGCGCGTGTAATTGTCCGTTACCAGCAGGGCAGTGTATCTTTGCTTCAGAGGAAATTAAAAATTGGTTATGCCCGCGCTGCAAGGATAGTTGATGAGCTTGAAAATGCCAATGTTGTCGGTCCATTTGACGGCTCGAAAGCGCGAGAAGTACTAGTTGAAACCGAAGCGCAGCTTGACCAGTTAATTTGAATAACTTATAAATTTTTTAAGGCATATAAACGCAACCTTTTAAGCCCATAAAACATCTAATTGTAGTAAATATTTGCTTTTTTATACTAATTGTTATTCCGGAAAACTAATTTAAGTTTATGAAACTACTGTCTGCCTTAGTATTTGCCCTCGTAATCTTTTGTTTTAACGGTGTTTATGCCCAACAAGGCTCCATAAAAGGTAAAGTAAGTGATAGTAAAAGCTTATCCCATTTAGAAGCCGATGTAAAGCTTTATTTACAAAATGACAGCGTTTTGGTTAAAGGTACTAAATGTGATACCAATGGCATTTTTACAATTGAAAATATTAATCCCGGAAATTATAAACTTGAAGTAAGTTTTATTGAGTATTCTATCCTTACAATTGAAAATATTAAGTTATCTGCCGGTGGAGTTATTAATTTAGATACAATTAAGTTAAAGAAACAGAACATATCAACTGATGAAATTCTTGTTGAAGAAGATAAAGGGCTCATTCAGTTCAGCGCTGATAAAAAGATATTTAATGTAAGTGAATCAGAGCTATCCAAAGGCGGCACCGCAATTGATGTACTGAAGAAAGTACCGATGGTTGATGTAGATGTAAACGATAACGTAAGTCTTCGAGGCAGTCAGAATGTGAAGATACTAATTGATGATAAGCCATCCCGTTTTGTCAGCTTAAAACAAATTCCCGCTGATGCAATTGAAAGAGTTGAGCTTATTACAAATCCGCCTGCCAAATATGAATCAGAAGGCGTTACTGGTTTGATAAATATCGTAATGAAAAAATCCAATAAAGTTGGATTTACCGGCAGCCTTAACGCGGGAAGCAGTTATACACAAAGGCTTGCAGGTTGGGGCGGTCTTGATCTTAATTTAAAGAAAACACCATGGACTTTCTTCAGTAATATCTATTCAGGTACATGGCAGAATAAATTTTCATCATCAGGCACAACAGAATATCTATCACCTGTATCAACATTAAAAGCAGAAGGCACAGGCAGAAACCATGGATATTGGGTTTGGGGGCAAGGTGGCTTTGAGTATGAGTTTGCAGAAGGTAAAACAGCCGGTTTAGAATTAAGCATTGCGACCGGTGAATGGTTCAATAACGATTTTTCAACCAGTAATAATTTAAATTCCACGGGACTTTTAAGCTCATATTATACAAACGATAATCAAAGGAACGGGTTATGGCAGAATTTCACAGGAAGCCTTTACTTTAATGATAAGATGGGCACTGAAGGCAGGGAGCTCTCAGGAGACCTTACACTTAGCAGAAACAGGAATGATAATGAATTTGGATTTATAAAGAAAGATTACGATTCATTGAGCGTTCCGTTAACAAATCTACCACTTGACCAGCGAGATACAACAAATGCCAGATCATACAATCTAAATGCCCAGCTAGATTATGTTCATCCTATATCTAAGGTTTCCAAGATCGAATCTGGGTATAAAGGAACATTCCGCCAGAATGATAATAATTTTGATTCAGATACATTAGACTATACAACCAATAATTACAATATCAACGAAAGTATATCAAACCATTTTAAGCTGAATGAATATATAAACGCAGCTTACATTATGTTTTCAAGTTCTATAAAAGATTTCAGTTATAAGTTTGGTTTAAGATTTGAACAGACGAATACAAAGGGAGAGCTTGTCACAACATCTGAAACATTTAAACAGAATTATTTTGATATTTTCCCGACTGTTAATCTTTCACAAAAAATTGGTAAGGGACACCAGGTTCAATTAAGTTACAGCAGGAGAATTACGCGTCCTAATATATGGCGCCTGAATCCTTTTGTGAATAAATATAACTCAAGGTTTATTTACAAAGGTAACCCCGAGCTTAAACCGGAGTACACCGATTCATATGAGTTAAGTCTTATGTTTTACACACCGGTTATTACAGTTACCCCTCTGGCATTTTACAGACAGAATCATGATGTGATATCAAACTATAGCTATTTGGTTGATAGCAACGTTTCACTTACAACTTACAGGAATGCTGCAGGCTCAAAAGCATATGGTATGGATCTGCTTTTAAGCTCACGTGCTTTAAGCTGGGTAAACCTGAATGCAACTTTCAGTTTCTATAATACTAAGTTTGATTCCGACCCCGCATTAACTTCATATGCAAACGAAGAAGGCTTTTCGTGGAAGGGGAATGTAAGAGCAAGCTTTACTTTGAAATATTTCAATCTTGAATTCTATTATAATTACACCGGCAAAAAAATCAATGTTCAGGGTAACGATATACCAAATCAAAGCTTTGATGTATCACTTAGTAAAACATTGATGAACGATAAACTTACTTTAAGTCTTAAGGTGAGCGATCTATTTGATACATCCCAATGGGGTCAGGATATTAATGCAGCAAATTATAAGTCAACTATCAGGAATGACTGGAGTTCCAGGAACTTTGGACTCAATCTTTCATTCCGGTTTGGTAACACTGATGAATATTACATGAAGAACAAGAAAACCAAACAAAACACCAACGAAGGCTCTGACTCGCAGGATAGTAATCAGGGCAGATAAAATTATATAATTTTATGTAATAAATTGAGGAAAAGTATTTGCTTTTCCTCTTTTTTTATGGAATGTCAAAACAATTTTCACTGTTTATTACATTAAATAAGTGTAAATTTGCATAATTATAAATTTCAGGAGCAAAAATGACCAAATTAATTCTGGCAAAATTCTTAATTTTAGCCATTTTTTTCGCAAATTCATCAATTTTTTCGCAGGAGGATATAACTGCGCAGGAAGTGATACAGAATGTGCAGAATGCCTATAAAGATATCACTGATGCCAAGGCGTCATTTTCGCAGACAGTTAAGTTCAATAAATCTAAGGCGCAGTCATCATCAGGGACACTTTACATAAAAAAAGAAAATAAGTACAGAATAGAAACCAGTTCGCAAACAATTGTAACTGATGGCAGCACTTCATGGTCATATACACCAAGCAAAAAACAGGTTGTGATAGATTACTATAAGGAAACCGGCAATACATTTTCACCGAACAAATATTTATTCCAGTATCCTGAAAATTTTTACAGTGATCTGACTGGTACAGAAAAAATGAACGGGAATGATGTTTATGTTCTTTCACTAAAGCCAAGAGAGAGCGGTTATGTAAAATCAGCCAAGCTTTGGGTTGGCAAAGATGACTGGATCATCAAAAAGATATATATATTGACCGATGAATCATCTTCAACATATTCAATTAAGAATATTCAGACAAACACAGGTGTCAGCAATTCTAAATTCACATTTACTCCCCCTGAAGGTGTGGAAGTAATTGATATGAGATAATTAAAGTTGAGCCGAGGCAGGAAACTTAATATCGTTATAAGCACCTTACTGCTTGCATTGTTCCTTTACCTGGCATTCAGGAATGTGAACCTGCATGAGCTGTTGAATATTCTTAAAACAACTAATTACCTTTACGTATTTATCGGAATGTCTATCGGAGTATTCGGCGGATCAGCCGTCAGAGCTATTCGCTGGGGAGTGCTTATGGAACCCATCAAAAAAGATATTTCGTTTAAAAATCTTTTCGCGACTACTATAATTGGTTACATGATGAATAATCTTTTTCCCCGCTCTGGTGAAGTTGTTAGACCCTATATACTTGGCAAACATGAAAATATCTCACGCGCATCCGCATTTGCAACAATAATTGTTGAAAGGATGATTGATACAGTTATGTTTCTTATAATGTTTGGTATTGCGCTTATTTATTTTAAGGATAAGATAACAACCTCAATCCCTTCAATCGGCTCTGCAGTAATAATACTCTCAGCAGCAATATTCATTTTGCTTATATGGATACTTTTCATGCTCATTAAGCCTGCAAAAAGCCTTCAGATTGTAAAATTCTTCACGAGATTTTTGCCCGCTAAACTTCACGAAAAAGTTGATAATATATTTGATTCACTCCTCACGGGTTTTGAAGTTCTAAAGAAACCTTCACTTTTTTTCAGGATAACGATTTATTCAATTTTACTATGGTCTACTTACCTCATTAGCACATATATTCCTTTCTATTCATTTAATATCTTAACAGCAGGTGATGGCACAAATATACTAAAAGGATTATGGGATGCAAATCTGCTTCTTGTGCTGATTAATGTTGCAATGTTTATTCCATCACCGGCAGCAACCGGACCATACCACTACATATGCAAGGTTACACTTGTTAATATGTTCATGGTAAGTGAGCCTGCCGCGCTGGGTTACGGAACAGCTACACATGCTATGAGCTTTATACTATTTTTAATTGCTGGACTTATCTATTTTATTAAATACAATTATAAATTTTCTGATATTAAGCGGCAAAGTGTTGCTTAGGAATAATAAATTATGAAACTTGGAATAATTGGTACCGGTTATGTTGGTTTAGTTTCGGGGGTTTGTTTTGCCGAAAACGGCAATAATGTTCTGTGTATGGATGTTGATGAAAAGAAAATAGAACGCATCAAAAAAGGTGACCCGGTAATATATGAACCGGGACTTGAGGAGCTGCTTGAGAAGAATATTGCAGAAGGAAGAGTTGAGTTCACCACAAGCCTAAAGGATGTAGTGCAAAAAACAGATGTAATATTCCTTTGTCTGCCCACACCTCCTCTTGAAGATGGTTCAGTTGATATGAGAAGAGTGCTTGAAGTTGCAGGTAATATGGCTAAATATATCAATGGCTATAAAGTTATTGTAAGTAAAAGCACAGTTCCAATTGGAACATGTGATAAACTTAAAAAATTAATTGCATCCAAAACAAAGAAGAAGTTTGATGTAGTTTCAAACCCTGAGTTCCTGAAAGAAGGCGCGGCTGTAACTGATTTCATGTCACCTGATAGAGTAGTAGTTGGAACTAAAAGCAAAAAAGCGGCTGATATAATGAGAGAACTTTATAGCAGCTTTATGCGTGTAACAGAGCGTTTTATATTAATGGATGAACGCTCAAGTGAGCTTACCAAGTATGCCGCAAACTCTATGCTAGCCCTTCGTATATCATTTATGAATGAGCTTGCCAACTTAAGCGGTATCGTTAAAGCTGATATTAATATGATACGCACCGGAATTGGCTCTGACCCAAGGATAGGCTCAAGTTTCTTATTCCCGGGTGTTGGGTATGGAGGAAGCTGTTTCCCCAAGGATGTAAAAGGATTACTTAACACTTCAAAAGAGCATGGCTATGATTTCAGGATATTAAAAACAATTGATGAAATTAATGAAAAGCAAAAACTTGTTCTGGTAGACAAGATACTTAAGCATCACAAAAATAATATCAAAGGTAAAACATTTACTATCTGGGGTTTATCATATAAACCAAGGACAGATGACCTGAGAGAAGCCCCTGCGCTTACTATAATAGAAAAACTTCTGGGGCATGGCGCAAAGATCAACGCATATGACCCGGTTGCCAATGAGAATTTTAAGCTTCTGTATGGCAAGAAATTTAAACAGGTAAAAATATTTAAAGATAATTACTCGGCTCTTAAAAATTCCGATGGACTTGTCCTGGTTACAGAGTGGAATGAATTCCGTAAGCTGAATATTGACAAAATGAAAAATCTTATGAAACATAAAGTTGTTTTTGATGGCAGAAACATTTATAATCCAAAGTTCATTAAACAAAATGGTTTTAAATATTATGGCATTGGTTTCTAAAGAGACATATTTTACTTAAAATATTTGAATCCCGTATATTATTATAGTATTCGGGATTTTTTGTAAACATCTCTCAATCCCAAACTCTAGTTTGGGATTGGAATCAGTTTTATTGAAATTTTCCGGCCATTTATTACGTTATAATATGTATGAAAATTATGATTAAAATACTGGTATTTATGCTGTTTATAACAGTTTTTTCATTTGCTCAATCACGGGATGAAAAAATAGTTAAAGGGATTGACCATGTTTATAAACTGGAGTTTGATTCAGCCAATACAATATTTCAGGATTTCGTAAACTCTGATCCTAAAGACCCCACCGGTTATTTCTTTCAGGCTATGACAGAATGGTGGAAAATTTACCTTAATAAAGATGACCGTGTAAATGATGATAATTACCTTTCTAAAGTTGATAGATGCGTTAAAGTATGCGAAGAAAGACTTGATGAAAATGAAAATAATGACTGGGCAACATTTCTTTTAGGCGGAGTAATAGGTTACCGCGGATTTATGAACGTTATGCGTGATAACTGGCTAAAAGCAATTGATGACGGCAAACAGGGACTTAACCTTATACAAAAAAGCTATGAATTAAATCCCTCAAATAAAGATGCAATATTGGGGCTTGGTATTTACAACTATGCCGTTGATTACGTTGTTGAGAGATACCCGTTCTTAAAAGCTGTACTATTTTTCTTCCCAAAAGGGAATAAGGAGCTTGGACTTACGCAATTGAGAGATTGCGCTGATAACGGTAAATTTTCTAAAACAGAAGCGACTGTTACACTTGCATATATTCACCTTTCATATGAAAAAAATTACCCTGAAGCCCGGAAATATGCCCTAAAGCTTTCATCAATTTATCCCAATAACCCTGTGTTTGAAAGGTTCCTTGGTAAATGTTACGTTGGTTTAAATAATATATCTGAAGCCATCAATCTTTATAAAGCAATGCTTGTAAAAGCAGATAGCAACATGCCTTATTATAACAATAATTATATACGCAGGGAAGCAAATTATTATCTTGGCGTATGTCTATCAAGAACAGGGAACCTGGATGAAGCATTAAAGTATTACGAAACTACTATAAATATCTGCAAAGCAATTGATAAAGAAGGTGAGGAATCAGCTTACTATGTATTTTCATTGCTTGGCAGCGGAGTCATATTTGAACAAAAAGGAAATAAACCCGAAGCAATTAAATATTATGATAGAGTTTTAAGCATGAGAGATGTTGAAAACTCAAAAGAAACCGCGCAAAGATTAAAAGATAATGCATTGAAATAAATTTCCAGGGCAATTCATGTAATTATTAATTAACAATATTGAATGAAGTTACATTGTAAACATCCCTGTAATCAACATAACCAATAGTAATACCGAACTGGTTTTTTACCTGGGTGTTCTTAAACTGATATTCACGTTTCATTTGTCCGTATTTAGAGTAATAATCATACAACACGTAATCACTATTAGCTGAGTTTATCCTTTGTGTTTTTATGCAGCTTATAGTTGCTGTATCCAAATGATAATTTTCAAATGAAATATATTTTTTCTTAAGCGTTGAAAGTCCAAAATCCTTGAATATCCATTCAGTACCGCGAACAACGGGATATTTTAAAACCACAGTAACCGGACTTTCCTGTATGAATGTATCGCCTAAAGAAGCAAAATCATGACCATAGATGACGTAATTACTTAAATCACTCAACGAATTAAATATTTTTCCATCAGATCCGAATTTTATCCCCGGAGTTTTAGCATATGGAAATGCCGGCGTGCTCCCACCCCTGTAGCCATAACAAACCATTGAATTTGAGCTATTAGTGTAGTAAAACCTGCTTGCTGTTGTATCATTACCCTGAACTAACCGGTCATAAATTACTCTAACGGTACCGCCAATCGCTATATTGGTGTCATACAGAATTTCCGAATAACCTGTTCCTGTTAACGGGTATGAATTGAAAAGATACCTGATCGAGTCCGGTCTGATATTTTCAGCATAATATGTTTTTGAATATGTCCATGTTGAACCTATACCAAACGGATATTCAAACGATGAAGTATCAACAGCCTCAGGTGGATCGGTATATATTACCGTATCATTATCTCCGCATGAAGTTAGATATATTGCTGCTGAGATAATTACAATGAAGGACGGGATAAAGTAAGTGAATTGTTTTAGCATTTTTATGTTTGTCATTCCCGCGAATGCGGGAATCCATTAGTAGTTTAAAATGGAATTAGAATGCCGGTATATTTTCCGGCACCTAAAATTATAATTTAAGGAATAATAAGTTCCTGCCCTACCTGTATCTTATTCGGGTCAGAAAGCAGATCGGTATTGGCGTTGAATATATCCATATATTTTCCTGCATCGCCGTAATACTCTTTTGCGATCTTGCTCAAAGTATCACCTGATTGTACAACGTATGTACGTTCTGTTTTACCTGCTCCGCCTGCTGCGCCTTCTGTGCCTGCTGATCCGGCTCCGCCTGCAATACCTTCTTCTTCGTTAAACATTTTGTTTTCTCCTTTAGAATTGTTTATATACGTTTTTTCTGTGACCTAAATACTCAATGTAAATAATATTTTTTGCTTTATTCATGCTGTAGATTATTCGGTAATCACCTGATCGAAGTTTATACATATCAGTGTAATAATTACCTTTCAGCTTTTTATGATTTATTATTTCTGCATTTTCAGCCATCATGATTATTTTATTCTTAATATCATTTGTAACATCAAAAGGGAGTTTTTTTAATGATTTCAATGCTTCTTTCGTTACCTCAATATTGTATCCCAATTTTTACTGAAATGCTTCTTCAAAAGAAACAGTTTCAATCTTTCCTGCTTTTCTATCTTTAGCAGATTTCCGTAAAAGCTTCTTAATTTCATCCCTAACTTCCAAGCCTTCATCGGGATCGAATTCTTTCAATTCTTTTCTCACAATTCTCTTTACAAGTAAGCTGAATTCAGATATAGTGAGATCTTTAATTTTTTTATCCATAATATTAATTAAATATATATCCCAAATTTACTCTGTGTGTGCTGCCGACTTTACCTAAGGAATTAAGCGAATAATCAAAAACATATTTATCGGCAAACCTCATGCCAAGTCCGGTTGAAAACCCTGAAATACCCAGTGATGTACCAAGCTTCATATCCTGCCTGCTCTCGTTATCATAGCCAAGCCTTGCTGAAACATTATCACTGAAAATAAACTCAGCGCCGATAGAAAAAGCTTTTATATGCTGTATGAGTTTTGCGCGGCTTTCGTTAAGTTTCGCGAATGTTACATTCAGCCTTACCGGTGTATGCTCAAGCCTTTTTGAAAGTCCAATTCTTACATCAAGCGGCAGTTTTTCTTTTGCGTTGATGTATGAGCTTAGCTGAGAGCCAAGATTGTTTACACCAAAACTAAGTGATAGCTGTGATGATGGTATATGGTACTGCATCCCGAAATCAATTGCAAAGGCTGATGATTTATATTCAGCTATACCTGAGTAAATATACTTTACAGTAATGCCGTAATTTACTTTTTCATAGATATAGTTGCTGTATCCAACAGAGAGCATCAGGTCATTTGCGGCAAACTTCTCGCCGGTAGAAATACCGTTTTCATCAGTGCGGTCAAAGGAGCCGTAATCAAAATATTTTACACCTATACCGAACCATCCGATATCTTTGTATTTCTGCGCGTAAGCAAGTGTGCCGAAGTTCATATCAAGCAGATACTTGCCAAAGCCCGCTGATACCTTGCTTTTTGTTATTGTACTTAAGCTTGCCGGATTATAGAACATTGCGTTCGGGTCATCGGTATATGTATCAAACGCGCCTGCCAGTGATGATGCTTTTGCGCCGGGATCTATCCTCAGGAAATCAAATGCCGGAATTTCTGTCTGCGAGAATAAGCCGGTAGAAGTTAGTGTAATAAATAATAAGGCCAGAAAAATGATTTTTTTAAGCATTTTTGATGTTTTATTGTTTTTACTGAAAAAATAAAGCTTTAATAAGTAGAAATTTTCCGGTATTCTCCTGTAAATTTATCTATAATACTTCAAATTTATCGTATTTCTTTTTAAAGTCAAGCCATTCAACTTTGCAGGTTTTTACCTTTGCGCCTTCGGGACCCACTCCCGCTTTTTCTATCAAGGCATCAAGGAATTCTTTTCTGCCCTCGGCTATGATTTCAACCTCACCAGAGAACAGGTTTTTTGCGTAGCCCAATAGCCCAAGCTCCCGGGCAATCCGTGAAATAAAATACCTGTATCCAACGCCCTGCACGCGCCCTGATACTATTATTTTAACAGTTTGATATTGTATATAGTTCATTCAGATTGCTTTGAAGAATTGATTTTCCCCTTAAAATACTCAAACGTTTCTGAGAATAATATTCCAATTACCATTATGCCGCCGCCTAAGAACTGCCAGGGGGAGAAATGTTCGTTGATAGTTATGACAGAAAGCATTACCGCCGCAGGCTGCTCCCATGTATAAATAATACTTGCGCGTATGGGCGTAGTTTCCTTCTGGTATTTGTTCAGTAATATGGTTGTAACAAATGTCGCAAGGATTCCCATGTATAAGAACGATAGTATTTCGTTTTGCGTAAATTTGATAGCAGAAAAATCTTCGAACAAGAGTCCCATACCGCCTGCAGCAATTACAACAAACCAAAGCTGTATGAATATCAGTGTAAAAACATCATATTTATTTGTGTAAACATCAACATAAATAATATAAAACGCCCACGCAAATGTACATATAAGTGTAATCAGGTCGCCGATATTCAGTCCGCTTACTTCCGGCTGGGTTAAAAGGTATAAACCGCCAAGTACAATTGCTACACCTATCCAGTTTTCTAATTGTACTTTTTTCTTTACAACTGCGTATTGCGCAAACGGTATTATCAGTATTGTTATTCCCGTTATAAGTGCGGAGTTTGAGGCGGTTGTGTATATCATCCCAACTGTCTGCGTACTGAAGCCAAGCATCTGGAAAAAACCAAGCAGTAAACCGGCTTTAATTATCCCGGGTGAAGTAAACTTTAGCCTACTCGAGAAGATAAGTGAAAATAACACCGCGCCGATTAAAAACCTTATCCCCACAAAGTAAAACGGGGGAATTGTAGCCATAGAAACTTTTACAATAGGGAATGTGCCTGCCCATATGGTAGCAGTAAGGAATAGAAGCAGCTCGGCTTTATATCTTTTCACATTACATTTAGGGATAAAGTTTTTGAAGTAACTGTGGAAGGTATGGAATACTCTGCCTGTAAATAATTAACAACGAGAACATGAACCATGCGAATACAACCATAATAATTGGAATATCTTTTGTAACTATTGATGTAGGTGACTCACCCAAATTCTTTTGGTGCATCAAATACATGTAGCGGAATATACCGTAAATAACAAATGGCGTAGTATATATAAGCTTTTCAGTACCAAATGTAGCAACAGTACGCTCTGATACCGTGTACAATGCGTATGATATGATAGTACCTGCGGCGGCAATAGTGTTTATCTGGTCGGCAAACTCAACGGAGTATTCCTTAAGCACTTTGCGCTGCTTATCAATGTTATCTTTGTTCAGTATTTGCGAGAGCTCGCTTCGGCGTTTTGATATTGCAAGGAAGAGTGAAATAAAAATTGTTGTAAGTATCATCCAGCTTGAAACATTTACGCCAATAGCAGCCGCTCCGCCAAGCACCCTAAGCATAAAGCCAAAGGATATAAAGAATACATCCAGCAGTACAATTGATTTTACTTTCAGGGAATACAGCAGATTTGTGATAAAGTACAGAACTATCACAAAAGCGAAAATTGTTCTCTGAAAGAATAAACATCCGATAATAATAATGATAAGTATAACAAGGAATATCATTGCCTGCTTAACGCTTACTTCCCCCGAGGCAATTGGTCTGTATTTTTTCTTTGGATGCGCGCGGTCACTTTCAACATCCATTACATCATTAATGATATACACTGCGCTTGATGCCAGTGAGAAAATAAAAAATGCCGCTACTGAAGGTAAAAGGTATTCAAGCTGGAATATATGCCGTGAAAAAAGCAGCGGAGCAAAAACGAAAAAGTTTTTGATCCATTGTTTGGGGCGAATTAGTCTAAATAGATGAATTATCATTTAGTAATTATTTATAAGTAACTGAAGTTACTCAAATTGTCAATTTATGTCAAATCAGAAATTCTTTTATTGGACCTCACCCTCCATCTCCCTCTCCTATGAGGAGAGGGAGGGCATGTTATTTTGGAATTTACATTCCCCTCTCCTTTTAGGAGAGGGGTTAGGGGTGAGGTCAAATATTCTAAATTACACCAAGTTTTAAGTATTTGCGTAACTTCAGCAAGTAATAACTTTTATTAATTAAGGGAAATTTTATCCCAGTTTATCTTATATACAAACATTTCAATTCCGCCGCATATTGTGTTCTTTTCAAGCTTTTGTGAATACACCTGCGTAAACGCGCCGCTGTAATTTGACATAATGAACTCAAACCAATCGGGGTAGATAATTATATAATTTACACCCTTTGCTTTTAAGAATTTAAACAGTTCCTTTGAGCCTGCTTCATAGCTCAATTTCTGGAACTTGAAAACTTCGGGGGTTACAAGTCCCGCCATATCAACTACATACTTCTTGGTTTTGAATGTGATAATACCAATATCATTCATCCCGAACGCTTTTTCTTCCGGCAGGTTTTTATTCAGCCAATCAGCTATTTTACCCTGCTGGTCATTGATATTTTCAACATTCCACCCAAGTACACCCGCAAACAGAAACCCGCTGTTAATTGATGCGATCAGAATTATGGCAATTGTTATCTTGCGGATTAGCAAATATTTGTCTGAACCTTTTGCCTGGTAATACCAATGTACCTTACGCAATATATAAATTGCAATTATGTTAATAAATGGAATTAGCGGGATTAAATACCTGCCATGATGGCGCCAGTTCGGGGCAATAAAAGATGAAACAAGCGGCAGCAAAATGACCCATAAATTAATCAGAAGAAATTTCTTATCAACCTTTTGCTTTATGAGTGTATAAATAAAGTAACCAATTGATCCCAGCCACAACAGGAACACGAGAAAATTATCTTTTACAAATATCTTACCTGACTCGAGTATAAAAGTAAAGTTTGGCAAGTACTTTGCCGAGCCGACCTGACCTTCATATGTGTTTGGTAAAAATCCACCGGTATGAATATATGAAAAGAGCGGATAGGGAATAAGCAGCGCAATGAAAATTATTCCGCTTAGAACAAGCCTGCCGATATTTTCCTTAAAATTATCTTTTAATAGAATAAGTGATATGATATAATATATTCCCGCAAGAAGGTAAGTCTCTGGTCTGGTGTTTGCGGCAATACCAAGTAATAGTCCGTTTATTAATGTTAGTTTACCGGTTTCAATTTCTTTTAAATGATTTTGGAATATCAATATACATAGCAGTGTGAATAGTGTTATTTCCATTCCCGATAGCGATGACCACAATAACCTGCCCGCTGACATGGTAAGAAGTGTAATGAAAAGTGAATATATTCCGTCAAATCCCAAACGAATACAAAGCTTATATAGCTGAATTAATGCCAGAAGGAAAAACAGTGAGCTCGCAAAGAGCGCATAGGGGAGTACCATATTTTGAGAAAATAAAAACGGAACACTAAGTATTACAACCCATAATGGCGAAGTTGTTCCCGGGGTTGGCTCACCCGGGTTATACTGATAGAAAAATCCATGCGCGAAGTTTTCGGCAAAGCGGAAGTGTATCCACACGTCATCAAGCGGCGCGCCGAAGCTTCCGCCGGCAATTGTATATTCTGTGATTAAATAAGCAGCCTGGATACAAACATAAAGGATAATTATTGTTAAAATGTGCTTATCAGTATTTTTGAAGTAATTAGTAATAATTTATTTTATATATTATTCAAACAGGTCAGAATGTGAACCTGTTCTTTCAAGAATTAGTTCGTGTTTTTCAATCCTGTATATCAAAAGCCAGTCAGGTTCAATATGGCATTCACGACGTGCTTTAAAATTCCCTATTAACTTATGATCTTTATATTTGCTTTCAAGAACCTGTTTGTTTGCAAGCGCAATAATTACTGTATCGAGCTTAATCATATTTTTCCCGCGGGAGCTCATTTTTTTATAATCCTTTTTAAAAACATTTGTTCTTGTGATAACTTTAATCAACTTTTAAGATCTTTCAATAATTTATTAATATCTTTAAAAGATCTTAAATTCTTACCGTTTTCAGAATCATTAAAAACTTTCCTTGTAACTTTGTTTGGAATTTTTACCTCAAACGGTATTCCTTTTCTCAAACGGACCTGTTTATAAAAAATATTAATTGCTTCAGTAGAGGTTATACCAAGCTCACTGAAAATTGACTCAACTTCTTTCTTAAGTTTTGGTTCGGTTCGTGCCCTTATCATTGCTGTTTTTGACATATTGTAGTTATTATTTTAGGCAAATGTATCTCATTTGAGCTACAAAATCAATTCATAAATAACAGTTCATTATTTATGTAAATGAAAAACCCCTCGCTATAAATGCGAGGGGTTTGATAATATTATATTTGAAAAATTATATTAAAATATAGCCTGTTCTTCGTAAACGCCGAACGGCTCTTTTAAAGCGATGCACATTTCACCAAGTGTAACATGGTTCCTTGCGCAGTCAAGTATTCTTGGCATAAGGTTAGTACCGTCATTTGCAGATTGAATCATTGCAGCAAGTGATTCTGTAACTTTTTCATTATTCCTTGATGCTTTCATCTCCTTTAATCTTGCGACCTGTACTCTTTCAACTTCTTTTGATATCTTTAGTATTGGAATATCGATTGTCTCATCTTCTTCAACAAATTCATTTACACCAACAATTATCTTTTCCTTCTTATCAAGCTCTAACTGGTAGTGATACGCCGCATCTGCAATTTCTTTCTGGAAGAAGCCTGCTTCAATTGAGGCAATTACGCCGCCTAATGCATCAATCTTTTCGAAATATCTCTCAGCCATATCCTCCATTTTTTTGGTCAATGCTTCAACGTAATAGCTGCCGCCAAGTGGATCAACTGTATTTATCACACCATGCTCATAGCCAATTATCTGCTGAGTCCTAAGTGCAATTTTTACAGCCTTATCTGATGGAAGTGCCAGAGTTTCATCCATTGAATTTGTATGCAGAGATTGTGTACCGCCAAGTACTGCTGCCAATGCTTCGATGGCTGTCCTTACAATATTGTTTTCAGGTTGCTGCGCAGTTAATGAGCATCCAGCTGTCTGTGTGTGGAAGCGGAGGGTCCATGACTTTGGATTCTTAGCGCCGTATTTATCTCGCATACGTTTTGCATAAATTTTTCTTGCTGCGCGGAACTTCGCGATTTCTTCGAAGAAATCTAAATGTGAATTAAAGAAGAATGAAATTCTCGGCGCAAATGAATCAACATCCATACCGCGCTCAATACACGCTTCAATATACGCAAAACCATCTGCCAATGTGAAAGCAAGCTCCTGCGCTGCAGTTGAACCGGCTTCGCGGATATGGTAACCGCTTACTGATACCGGATTGAACTTCGGGACATTATCTTTGCAGTACTCTATCATATCAACTATAATTCTCATAGAAGGCTCAGGGTGATAAATGAATTCCTTCTGCGCGATGTATTCTTTCAAAATATCATTCTGCATTGTTCCCTGCAATTTATTAAAAGGAACGCCCTGTTCTTCAGCAACTCCTAAATAAAACGCAAGCATCATAGCAGCAGGTGAATTGATCGTCATAGATGTTGAAACTTTATCAAGTGGAATACCATTGAATAAAACCTTCATATCATCGAGTGATGATATTGCAACGCCGCAAATACCAACTTCACCTTCGGCAAGCTCATCATCTGAATCCCAGCCCATAAGTGTAGGCATATCAAATGCTGTCGATAGACCCGTCTGCCCGTGAGCAAGCAAATATTTAAAGCGCTCATTGGTATCTTCAGGTGAGCCAAAGCCTGCAAACTGTCTCATTGTCCAAAGTTTTCCGCGGTAGAGATTGTGATGTATTCCTCGTGTGTATGGAAATTCACCCGGGAAACCGATTTCAGTATCGTGATCGATATTTTTCACATCTTCGTGAGAGTAAAGAACATCTACTTCTTCACCGCTAAGTGAAGTGAACTTCATATTAGTTGTTGGCAGAGCTTCAGCAGTTTGGAGCCACTCTTTTTTTGATGTACTTTTGTTCATTAAAGGACTTGCTTTTTTTCCGTTTTGGATGGACATATATTTTGCTAATTATTTATTTTACTTTAGAACTGCAAAAATAATGATTTTTATCGTACTATTCTATTACTAAATGAGGAG
Organism: Ignavibacteria bacterium; assembly: GCA_031430615.1. Taxonomy (GTDB): domain Bacteria; phylum Bacteroidota; class Ignavibacteria; order Tepidaquicellales; family OLB5; genus OLB5. Next base: position 20,708 of record JANPBV010000338.1, read on the forward strand.
TACTATATATAGAACATATTTTATTTAGTGAAAATCACTATTTAATCCCAATTTCCTCACTTTCATCACTTTATGAACCATCAAATCCATCTATTATGTACTCTTTTATATAACCTTTATATATTATTACTTTTTGACTAATTTTGTTCATATTGCAAAACACAGTAACAGAAAATATTACGGCAACTGTGCTTACGCCTAAGGAAATTGAGCGTTACAGCCGGCATCTGGTTATTCCCGAAGTGGGGGTTGAGGGGCAGTTGAAACTTAAATCTGCAAGCGTGCTTATACTGGGGGCGGGTGGACTTGGCTCCCCAATTGGAATGTATCTTGCTGCTGCGGGAATAGGTAAACTTGGCATCGTGGATTTTGATGAGCTAAGCTACTCCAACCTGCAAAGACAGGTAATGTATTCAACCAACGATGTGGGTCACTTAAAAACGGAACTTGCAAAGAAAAGGTTGAATGAGATAAATCCGAATGTAGATGTTACTATATATAACGAACGACTAACAAGAGATAATGCTTTTGAAATTCTGAAAGATTACGATGTTATTGCAGATGGTACTGATAACTTTGCTACAAGGTATCTTGTAAATGATACATGTGTAATGCTTGGCAAACCATTTGTATATGGAAGTATTTTAAGATTTCGAGGTCAGGTTTCTTTTTTTGACCCCAAAACCGGACCATGTTACAGATGCTTGTATCCTGAACCGCCAAACCCGGGTGATGTACCTGATTGCGCAGAAGGGGGAGTTCTTGGGGTATTACCTGGTATTATAGGCTCAATTCAGGCAACCGAAGTGATAAAATATATTTTAGGCAAAGGTTCACTGTTAACAGGCAGACTGCTGTTAATTGATACGTTGAAGATGGATTTTAAGCTGGTGAAGTTTTCTAAAGACCCGGCTTGTCCGGTTTGCTCTGCTGAACCAGTAATTACATCGTTGATTGATTACGACGCATTCTGTAATAATATAAATAACAAAAATACTTTAAATAATACTAAAGAGGATAAAATGTCAGAACACTCTGAATGGGAAATTACTGTTGAAGAATATAAAGAAAGACTTGATAATGGCGAAACTCCTTATCTGCTTGATATTAGAGAACCGTTTGAAAAAACGGTGGCAACTATCGGCGGGTATCTTATTCCAATGAGCGAGCTGCCCCAAAGGCTTGCGGAGCTACCTGAAGATAAAGATAAGGAAATCATCGTTTATTGCAGAACAGGTAACCGCAGCCATCATGTAATGATGTATCTTAAAGATGATGCAGGCTACACTAAGGTTAAGAATCTTCTTGGAGGTATCCACGCATGGCATGATAAGATTGACCCTGAAATAAAGAAATATTAAATAATATATAAATTATGAAAATTAAAATAGTATTAGAACCAAGTGAAGATGGCGGGTATACAGTCTATGTTCCTTCATTACCCGGATGTATAAGTGAAGGTGAAACAAAAGACGAAGCAGTTGCTAATATAACTGAAGCTATTGAATTATATATGGAACCCATCGATGATGAAATGATTCTGAAAGAAGGTGTTGAAACTAAGGAATTGGTTCTATGAGCAAAGTTCCTGTTCTGCCATATTTCAAGATAATTGCTGCATTGCAAAGAAATGGATGGATCATTGTGCGCCAAAAAGGAAGTCACATCAGACTTCAGAAGCGTACAGAAAACGAAGTATTAAAAATTACAGTACCAGCACATAAACCTGTAAAAAGGTCTACATTATCTCATATATTGAAACAAGCGCATATTGATGTTGAAGAGTTTATTAAATTGGTTTAACCATGAAAACTTTAGAATTAGATGAAAATAAATTAAACAATTCTCCTTTAGAGCTTGAAGATGAAATTCTATCTTTAAAGAAGAAATTGAATGCTGTTATTCTTGCGCATTATTACCAGGAATCTGAAATTCAGGATTTAGCCGATCATATTGGCGACTCACTCGAGCTTTCCCGCCGCGCCGCAACGACAGAAGCTGACATTATTGTATTTGCAGGTGTGCATTTTATGGCTGAAACGGCAAAGATATTAAATCCGGCTAAAAAAGTTTTACTGCCTGACTTAAATGCCGGATGCTCACTTGCTGAAGGCTGTCCCGCGCCGATGTTTAAAAAATTCCGTGATGAATACCCTGACCATTTGGTAATAAGTTATATAAACTGCTCTGCCTCTGTAAAAGCGCTGAGCGATATTATCTGCACATCATCAAATGCCGTTAAGATTGTTGAACAATTACCCCATGCCCAAAAAATTATTTTTGCGCCTGATAAAAATCTTGGGAGGTACATCATCAAAAAAACAGGGCGTGATATGCTGCTCTGGCAGGGAAGCTGTATTGTCCACGAAACTTTCAGTGATAAGAAAATTATCGGGCTTAAGACAGAAAATCCGAACGCATTACTCATCGCACACCCGGAGTGTGAAGAACCAATTTTAAACAGGGCAGATTTTATAGGGTCAACAAGCGCGCTGCTTAAGTTTACCAAAGAAAATCCGGCAATTGAATTTATTGTTGCAACTGAAGAAGGCATAATTTACCAGATGCAAAAAGCATCACCGGGCAAGAAATTTATTCCCGCGCCTCCAAATGCAAACTGCGCATGCAATGAGTGTCCATACATGAAACTTAATACTATGGAAAAGTTATACCTTTGTATGAAAGAGGGCAGACCCGAAATTACAGTTGATGAAGAGGTAAGATTGAAAGCGCTTAAACCAATTCAAAGAATGCTGGAGATGAGCTGAGATAAAATTATGCAATTAACACAATTTAAACGTAACCCCGAAAATACTTCATTCCACATTTCATTTGATGATGGATTTGAAGCAGATGTTTCGGCAAAAGTACTTCGTGAAAACTGCCCATGTGCTGAGTGCAGCGGGGAAGAGGTATTGTTGTATAAATTTGCCCCACAGAATAAAAAACCGCTTACAGATGATTCATTTTTGCTTGAAAAAGCTGAAATAATCGGAAATTACGCAATAAAACTTTCGTGGAAAGATGGTCATAATACAGGTTTGTTTAACTGGCAATTTTTAAAAGATCTATCTATGGGATTAATAGTTAACCCTTTGGGTTAATTTGTAATCAATAAATGCTATTGTTAATTAAACCTTGGTAAGTTATTATTAATAAAACTATATTCAAATTATGAAAAACAATAATACAGTATTTACAGCCGGAATATTATTATTTTCAGTTATCATCTTTTTTTTATTGAACTGGAATTTCAGTTCAAAGAAATACGACTTAAATGAAAATATTTTAAATGAAAGCTACAATGATGATAAAGGATCTGAAGATAAAACCAATAAGCCCTCGGGGGTAATGCAGTCACTTCAATTCATGAGCCAGATAAGGGCATTCCCTGATGCTGATATACCGCAGGATAAATTCTTTGCAGGATTTGAGCACTCCAAAACTATCCCGAACTTTGATGAGAATTCAGATTCACCAACTCAGTGGACATCAATTGGACCAAATAATATTGGCGGGAGAAGCTTATGCATGGAATTCAGCCCAACAGATACAGCTACACTATATATGGGTTCTGCATCAGGTGGTTTGTGGAAATCCATAACAGGGGGACTTGGCGCAAATGCATGGACATATATCGAAACAGGATACCCATCGCTTGCAGTAAGCTCAATTGCGATTGATTCCGCTAATCCTAATACAATGTACATTGGCACAGGTGAAAACTACGGCTACCAGTATTCACTTAACGGACTTGATGTTCGTGTAACACGCGGTATGTACGGTATCGGAATTTTAAAAACAACTAATGGCGGCGCTAACTGGGTAAAAGCGCTTGACTGGTCTTATAATAACCAGCGCGGTGTGTGGAAAGTTTTATTGAATCCAAAGAACAGGAACACTGTTTACGCAGCAACAAGCGAAGGCGTTTGGAAATCAATTAATGCCGGTACAACCTGGTTCCAGATGCTGAATTACCAGATGGCGATGGATATGGAAATAAACCCGGTTGATACAAGTGTGCTTTATGTTTCAATTGGTAATTTAACCAATAACATACCTAATGCAAATGTTGGTATTTATAAATCAACTAACGCGGGTACATCATGGACTAAGCTAACAGGCGGTCTGCCTGCAACGTGGTCAGGTAAAACTACAATCGAGCTTTATAAAGGTAATCCTAATTTTATTTACGCAAGTGTTTCGAACGACTTTTCTTATGTGGGATATTATTCCAGCACCGATGCAGGTACAACGTGGACACTTAAAAACACTACAGTTCCAATAGGTACACAAGGGTGGTATAACAATGCTCATATGGTTAAAGCCAATGACCCGAACCAGATACTTGTAGGCACAATTGATCTGGTAAAGTCTATAAACGGCGGTACAACATTCACAACCAAATCAAACTGGTCAGCATGGAATACAGGTGCAACACCACCCGGTCAACCGGAGAGCTCATCAAATAATTTTGCGCATGCGGATCATCATTATTTTATATCAAACCCGTTAGACCCCAATAAGCTCTACTGCATTACTGATGGCGGCTTATACCGCTCAAATGATTTTGGCGAGACGTATTATTCATGCAACGGCGGATATGTTACAACACAATTTTATGCAGGCTTTTCTAACTCAATGCAGGATTCAATTTTCTGTATAGGCGGCCTGCAGGATAACCGTTCAACATTCTACGAGGGTACAACTGCATGGTATAAAACATTTTTTGGCGATGGTATGTGGTGCGCCGTTAACGCGCAAAATGATAATATCTGTTACACGGAATATACTTATGGTGATATTAATAAATCCAATAACCGCGGTGTAAGCTGGTCTGATATTTCACCTCCCGGCGCAGGAACTGCATCACAATATTGCTTCGCTGCGCCATTTATTACATGCAGATCAAATTCAAATACTATGTATGCTGGAGGATTAAATCTGTATAGATCCACAGTAGGCGGCGGTTCATGGGTATCTGTTGGCTCACTTGGCTCAAAAGCGCTTTCAATGGATGCTTCTGCAACATCAACTGATACTGTATATATCGGAACTGTTCCGGTTACAAGCGGACAGAATGCAAGAATATACAAACTTACCGGTGTTACTTTAACAGATGTATCAAACGGACAAATACCAAACCGTTACCCTATTGATTTACATGTAAATCCTAATAATTCTATGGATGTATATGCGGTATTTGGCGGATTTGGAACAGGGCATGTTTACCATTCAACTAACGGCGGCGCAAACTGGCTGGATATTTCAGGGAACCTGCCTGATATTCCGCACCAGACTGTTTGTATTGACCCGCAGTTCCCACAGAATATTTACGTTGGGAATGATCTTGGTGTATATGTTTCAACTAACAGCGGTACAAACTGGTATGTATTCAGTACCGGAATGCCTTATGCATTAGTGTTTGATCTTACGATTGTTTACCCTAGCCGTAACATACGTGCAACAACCCATGGCAACGGAATCTATGAAAGAGATCTCATCCAAAATCCTGTAGGCATAACACCAATAAACTCTGAAATACCAAAACAATTTTCACTTTCACAAAATTATCCAAACCCGTTTAATCCATCAACAAAAATAAAATTTGCAATTCCCAATGTAGTGACTGACCTCCGGGCAGTCAGTTTGAACATTTACGATATATCCGGCAGACTAGTAAAAACTTTATTGCAGGAAAACCTAAAACCCGGAAGTTACGAAGTATCCTTTGATGCTTCAAATTATTCCAGTGGGGTATATTTTTATAAGCTGGAGTCGGGTGGATTTATTGATACAAAGAAGATGATACTTATTAAATAGCGAAATAATGAAATGGTGAATTGGTGAAATGCTGAAACTTTCTCACGCTTTGATTGCTAAGACAAACGTGAAATGATTTAGTGTAACGTCCTAAAATTTGCTTGTGTCAGGTCCTCAGACCTGACGCGTCATTCAACGAATGACTATTCTTTCATATTCCAATCAATTGAAACAAAAATTATAGAATGATCACCTAAGTAGTAATTTCGGGCACTTGAGTATTCCCGATCTATCATTTCCTTAATTAACCTGCTTTAACCGGATTATAGTGGATGTAATTTAACTTCGTTTCTAAAACATACGTACTATCCACCGGTATTGAATCAAACCTATCCCTCCATAGCTTGAAGTTTCCCGTACCGCTTAAATTCCGTAGCTTATCTATAATCATTGATTTCCCATCATCTATTAATTTTTCTTTAATTTTTAAAGAAGTGTATTTTTTGTAATCACGAATAAAATCTGAAACACTCCTTACCTCCGGAATAAAGACCAATAAATGTATATGATTCGGCATCAAGTACATAACCTAATAGTGTAATATTGTACTTATTTACATAAAACCTAAGATTATCAATTAGAATATTACAATATTCATCTTTTTTTGAAAAGAGCTTTAGAAAATTTATTATTGTAGTTGTAATAAAATAGGTTGTACCGATATTCTCAAATTGTTTCCTGCCTCTTCTTACCATATAACAATATTATTTTGCAGACTATGTCTGCATGTCAGGTCTGAGGACATGACATAAGCAAATTTAAAACAATAATTAATATTTATACAAATATAATATGTTATTGGAAAAACTTCGTGCAATTTTGTGCAATTCGTGTTTAATCTTTTAATAATACCACCGCTTTTAAATCTCCCAAATTTTCCGTAAATTTGTATTTCCTACAAGTATAAAACCCAAAAAACCACGTAAAAACAGCATTTTTAGCAAGATTTTTAGAAAAATTAATATATAAAGGAGCATTACAAATAAAATGAAGAGAATCGGAATATTGTTTGGGCAGGAAAATACTTTCCCGCAGGCGTTTATTGATAGAGTGAACAACAAAGCCAAGGAAATGAATGTTGAAATTACAGCCGAAGCCGTCTCAATAGATAAAGTAATTCAGGGTGAACCGCTAAAGTATCATGTTATAATAGATAGAATTTCACAGGATGTACCCTTCTACCGCGCATTTTTGAAAAATGCGGCATCAAGCGGAACAGCCGTTATCAATAACCCGTTCTGGTGGAGCGCTGATGAAAAATTCTTCAACAACGCGTTAATGACAAAAATTGGTGTCCCTGTCCCAAAAACAGTTATACTCCCATCAAACCAGTTGCCCGCGGATACAACACAAAATTCGTTTAGGAATCTTTCTTTCCCTTTGGATTGGGAAGGTATATTCAGCTACATAGGTTTCCCGGCATACTTTAAGCCGCACTCCGGCGGCGGATGGAAGAGTGTTTACAAATGCAGTAATCCCGAGGAGCTGTTTAAAAATTACAATGAAACCGAGCAGCTTGTTATGATGCTGCAGGAAGAAATTATATTTGATGATTATTACCGCATATACTGTCTGGATAGGCAGGATGTTTGGGTAATGCCGTATGAACCAAGGAATCCGCACCACTTAAGATATATAAAAGACGGTCCCCCGATTGATCCCGTTAAACATAAGATGCTGGTTGATACTGTATTAAAGATAAACCGCGCTTTAGGGTATGACTTCAATACTGTTGAGCTTGCTTTAAGAGATGGCATTCCTTATGCTATTGATTTCTGCAATCCCGCTCCAGATGCTGAATTAAACTCCGTTGGTGAAGCAAACTTTGAATGGATAGTTGAAGCGGCGGCAAATATGGCAATCAGAAGAGCGATGAACCACAGGGAAGGCATTAATAATTTAACGTGGGGCGATTTTGTTTACGCATCCGCAAACAACGAACCAATTGTTGAAGGCGCATACGATAATTCAGTAAAAAAAAAGCCTGAAAATAAGTTAAGCGTCAGGAAAACGGCAAAGAAAGTTAAAGATAAGACATCAGGAACGGATGATGAGGTAAAGCCTGCTGAAAAGAAATCTAAGAAGAGTAAGGCAGCATAAATTTGAAGAATAGCGTCAGGTCGTAAGACCTGACGCCACGGAACTCAAAAAGTATAATATATTATTTAAAATAGAGATTCCCACCTTCCTGCCTGCTGCAGGCATGGCGTGGGAATGATGATGCTTTATATTGCTTTATTAATCTTTAATATTTAGATTGTGTTTTAACACTAAAAAAAATTATGGATAAGCACATTTTTACACTGGGTATCGAAGAAGAGTTTATGCTGGTTGATCCTGAAACCCGTGGACTTGTTTCGCATATGCAGCAAATTGTTGATTCCGGCAAAGTATTGCTGAAGGAACAGATTAAGCCTGAAATGCACGCTTCTGTAGTTGAAGTTGGTACCAAAATATGCCGAGATATCCGTGAAGCAAGGGAGGAAGTCACAAGTCTAAGGTCAAGTCTGGCAACACTTGCAAAGGAAGCAGGTTTCAGAATTGCAGCCTCAGGGACACACCCATTTACACACTGGAATGAAATTGCAATTACCGATCACCCGCGGTATCATGAAATAGTAAAAGAAATGCAGGAAGCCGCCCGCGCAAATTTGATATTTGGTCTGCACGTTCACGTTGGCTTGCCTAACCGTGAAACAGGCATCCAGATAATGAATGCTGTAAGATATTTCATTCCCCATATATTCGCGCTTTCAACAAACTCACCATTTTGGCTTGGCAGAAATACCGGCTTTAAATCATACCGCGTAAAAGTTTTTGATAAATTCCCGAGAACAGGCATTCCCGATTATTATGATAGCGTTACGGAATTTGATAATTACGTAAATCTTTTAATTAAAACCAATTGCATAGATAACGGAAAAAAGATCTGGTATGATATCAGGCTTCATCCGTATTTTAATACATTAGAGTTCCGTATGTGCGATATCCCTATGAGAGTGGATGAGACCATCTGTCTTGCGGCATTGATGCAGGCAGTTGTAGTTAAGTTATACAAACTGATGAGACAGAATCTTGGCTTCAGGATTTACCGCAGGGCGCTGATTAATGAAAATAAATGGCGCGCAGCAAGATACGGCATTGATGGCAAGTTAATTGATTTTGGCAAACAGGAAGAAGTTGATTTCAAAATTCTTGCTATGGAGCTTATTTCATTCATAAGTGATGTAGTTGATGACCTTGGCAGCTGGGATGAAGTTAATTATATTTTAAAGATGCTGCAAAACGGAACCGGCGCTGATAGACAGCTTGCAAAGTGGGATGGTACAACGGAAGGTTTGAAAACTGTTGTTGATTACATCATTGAAGAAACTCATATTGGTTTAACTTAATTTATATTTACCGTTTTAATTTTAATTCAGAAAAATTTTAAATAATAATATACAAATTACTTAATGGATCACGCAAATACTGTTATAGATTTTGATAAAGAGCTTTCCGAGGGAGCTAATAACGCAATTGTTGTTTGTCTAAGGCTAAAACCTGAAGAAAGAATTACAATTATCACGGATAATGAATCACTGGAAATTGCATCGTCACTTGTTGCCGAGGTAAGGAAAGTTGGAGCAAAGTACAGCCTGATGGTGATAGAAGATTATTCATCACGCCCGCTGAAAAATATGCCGCAGCCAATACTTGATGACCTTGCAAAAAGCCAGGTTAGTATTTTCTGCGCAATTGCTCATACAGGCGAGCTTCGCTCAAGAATAGATATGACGGAAGTTGTTGATGCGCATAAAATACGCCACGGTCATATGGTAAATATCAACAAGCAGATAATGTTAGAGGGTATGCGCGCTGATTTCCTGAAAGTTGATGAGCTTTCGCAAAAGTTAATTGATAAAGCAAGAGAAGCAAAAACAATTACCGTAAAATCCGATGGCGGCACTAACATGGTTGGTGAATTTTCAAAGTCACTTAAATGGCTTAAGACAAGCGGTATTATATCAATTGAAAAATGGGGGAACCTGCCCGGAGGCGAAATATTTACTTCGCCATACAATGTAAACGGTGTATTTGTTGTTGATGGTGTTGTAGGCGATTATCTCTGCCAAAAGTACGGCGATCTTAAAAATACACCGCTCAAAATTGAAATCAAAGATTCACGCATTGTTAAAATGGAGTGCAGTAATAATGAATTACTCGAGGAGTTTACCGCTTATACCATGACCGATGAGAACAGTAACCGCGTTGGCGAATTTGCAATCGGCACCAACATTGCCTGCAAAAAAGTAATAGGGCACATTTTACAGGATGAAAAACTGCCTACTGTACATATTGCATTCGGTCACCCGTATTCAGCTCACACAGGCGCAAACTGGCAGTCAACAACGCATATTGATTGCGTAAGTGTTGAGTGCAGCATTTGGCTTGATGATGAACATGTTATGGATAAAGGAAAATTCCTTATTTAATAATTTAAATCTAATTTATTCTTCTGTTTCAGGGGATAACTTATTACTGGAAAGTTTTAGCAAAAAATAATCATAGCGCATCATCTGTTGGGAATATATGGAATTTTACAATTAGAACCATACCGTAATAATAATTGGTACCTGAGATAAGAAAAAAATATAATTCAGAATTTACTGATGAAAAGTATCAGGAATTCCTTAATGACCTGAATACTACATATGACTTTCCTGTAGGATTCAGGATTGCCGAAACACCAATTTTTATCGGCAAGGAATTCAAGAATGAAATTCTGAATGCAGTAGATGTAATCACAACTTACCTTATGAGTCCGGAATATCAGAAAATTTCAATGAATGCCATACCAAAAGGAATGGAAATACCCAATGACCCTGGTTACCCTGCAATGATGGCTATTGATTTTGCGATCTGCATGGATGATAACGGGAAGTTAATTCCAAAGTTAATTGAGCTGCAGGGATTTTCATCGCTATTCTTCTACGAGCTTCTACAGAATTATATGTTCCGCAAGCATTTTGAAATTGATGAACGCTACGGAGGCTTATTCAATATCCATAAACCTGATGAGTATCTTGATATTTTAAAGAGGGTAGTGATAGGTGACTCAAACCCCGAAAATGTTATCTTGCTTGAAATTGAGCCCGATAACCAAAAGACCAGAATTGATTTTGAATGCTGCTTTACATACATAGGTGTTAAGCCCGTTTGTTTGACAGATATTACCAAGGAAGGCAAAGATCTTTTCTATCTTAACAACAGCAAAAAGACTAAAATTGAGCGTATATATAATAGAGTAATTTTTGACGAGCTTGAAAGAAGAAAAGACCTGAAATTTAATTTCAGTTTTCAGGATGAATTAAATGTTACGTGGGTTCCGCATCCAAACTGGTTCTACAGAATAAGTAAATATTCACTTCCTTTCTTAAAAAATAAATATGTCCCCGAAACCCGTTTCTTAAGTGATATTGAAACATACCCCGCTGACTTAGAAAACTATGTACTAAAACCGCTCTTTAGTTTTGCGGGTGTTGGTGTTGTGTTTGATGTTACAAGAGAGATCCTTGATG
>JANPBV010000339.1:0-6772 GCA_031430615.1 Ignavibacteria bacterium
AAATCAGTGGCAGGCTTGCTTATTTATCCGATAACTTTTAAATAGTTATTTCACAAGCACCATTTTTTTAGATTGAACGAAATCACCTACGTCGATTCTATAGAAATATACACCACTTGCATAATTCTGACCGTTAAACTCAACAACATACCTGCCAGCTTGTTTAAGCTCGTTATTCACCAACCTTATAACTTCACGACCAAGAATATCATATATCACCAGGTTAACCTTGCTATTTTTAGGTAAATCATAGTTTATCTTTGTTACAGGGTTAAACGGGTTAGGATAATTTTGCTCAAGTAAATAGCCTACAGGTATATTTTGATTATTAATTCCCAAAGGAATATGTCTTATCCGGATAATTTTTCCCTGATCCAAAAGACTTGCATAAATAAAGTCATCCGCACCCTGCTTCATTGTAGGTATACATCCATTGGTTCCAATATTCAGGAATTCAGTAGTATTTAGAATTGTATCATACATTGGCGGTCTGCCTAAAGTACACTGAAATATTTTATCTGACCAGCATGATGCGTATAATAACTTTCCGTTTAGCTCCGGCATTTGGGTACCGTTATATATTAAAATCGCTGTTGTAGCTCTATCATTGCTTCCGCTAAGTCCGATTGGATTTACAAATGCCGGGTTATTGCAGTATAATTGACAAGTTGGATAACCGTAATTTTTCCCTTTGATGATCTGATTAATTTCATCCTGTCCAACAGATGTATTTTCAGTAGCATATAATGAGTCATTAATAGGGCTGAAACAAAAATCAAATGAGTTTCGTAAACCATAAGCCCATATTCTGTCATCATTTCCTGTTGCCGGATTTCCATCATCATAAAAAGGATTATCTGTTGGCGCAGTCCCGTTGCCATTTATCCTGTGAATTTTACCACGTGAATGGTTTAGATATTGTCCGGTACCTACATAATCTCCAAAACTAAAATACAGTTTTCCATCTCCTCTAAAATGCAAATTACCTGAAACATGTATATTACTTCCCTGCTTTTCAACAAACTCAAATATCTTTAATGGCGACTTCCCATTATTATTATCTTCAATAAATCTGTATATCCTTGGTGTATAAGTCGTGCCCGGAGGTCCTTTGACAAAGAACACATAAACATAGTGATTAGTTGTGAAATCCGGATCAAGAGTAATACCAAGTGTTCCTAACTCACCTGAACTGAAACACGAATCAGTAAAATCCCAAAACAATGAAACTTCCTGATTCCCCCGGGTAAATATCCTGACCTTTCCCTGCTGCTGCGTGAAAATAATATTCCCGTTTGGCATAAAATCAAAAGCGATAGGCTTATTTAATCCTGTAATTACATCTTCAACAACATACGTTTGTGGTTTAACAACTCCTGCGAAAACACAAGAAATAAAAAGAGTAAAGAATATTTTTTTCATGATAAAGCTTTAAAGTTATAGTAAAATACCAAATATAAACCAATAAAAAAAGCATTCTATATGATAGAATGCTTTTTGATTAGTAGCTTTCGGATACTACAACTTTATTTGTGATTCATCCGATGTTATGTCTTAGCAACCACAGCTTAGAAACAAGATTCCTGCCTGCGCAGGAATGACAAGGTATTTTACTTCACCAACACTCCCGCTGGGCGGGACTACTGATAAACTAGCTATCGCTATTTTATCAATACCATTTTCTTTTCAATTGACTGGCTGCCATTAATTGTCATTTTGTAGAAATAAACACCGCTTGCATAACCGCCTGCATTCCAATCAACAGAATACCTTCCTGCAGTTTTTGTTTCATTTAACAGCACAGCAATTTCTTTTCCTGTCATATCAAAAACTGAAATATTAACAAGGCTTGTCATACCAACATTATAATAAATGTTTGTTGTGGGGTTAAACGGATTGGGGTAGTTCTGTTCCAGAGAAAACCCGGAAGGGATCTCATTTGAATTTCCGTTAATTCCAACACTTAGATCCTGCAGCTTAAAAATTATACCACTTGCGCCAACTATGTATAGCTCATTGTTCTGGTCAACACCAAATGATGGAACGCCCTGTGGACAAGTACCAATAATAGAATTATCGCTTACAACTCCGCCGGAGAGCAGGAGCTTCCAGACTTTCCTGCTGCCATAATCAGCGTAAATATACCTGCCAACAAGCGAAGGAACTCTTGACCCGCGGTAAACATAACCGCCAGTAATTGAAATATCGGAACCAACATTCTGATAAACTGCAATCGGGAAAGTATAAGTGCCAATAGGCTGGCAGCCAGAAGTATTATAAGTAGCATTGCCTTCGTAACACCTCCACCCGTAATTTTTACCAACAGCAAGTGTATCAACTTCTTCCCATGCATCCTGTCCTACATCACCGCAGAAAATTGTACCTGTTACAGGGTCCCTGGAAAATCTCCATGGATTTCTCATACCCACGGCATAAATTTCCGGTGAACCGCCGCCGCCTGAATATGGATTTGAAGGTGGTATGCTGTAATTATTTCCGCCTGCGGGAGTATTGATATCAATTCTCAAAATTTTACCCAAAAGTACATTTAGATTTTGTGCATTGTTCGGCGGGTCTCCGCCACTTCCGCCATCACCTGTACCAATATACAAATAGCCGTCTGCTCCAAACATCAAACAGCCACCATTATGATTGGTATATGTAGGATGCAAAATGGTAAGCATGTTAAGCTCACTCAATGAATCTGCTTTATTAGGATTACCTGATTGTGTCTGGAACCTGGAAATCCTTAACGCTCCATCGCTCTGCCTGGTATAATAAATAAAAAAATACCGGTTTGAATTATAGTTTGGATGGAAAGCAAGTCCGAGCAAGCCTCTTTCATTACCGGAATTGCTTACAATATTTGATACATCCAGAAAATTCTGAACATTTGTAGTCATGGAGTCATTCGGAAACACTTTGATAATTCCGCGCTGCTGTACTACAAATATCCTGTTTGTACCGTCACCTGCATGAGTTAAAAATAAAGGAAGTGTAAATGAGAGGTTCTGGAATGCATTAACAAAGCCTACCTGTGAAAATACATTTGAAGCAATAAAAAGAAATAAAACTAATAGTTTTTTCATGAATTGAATGCTGCTCCTCGTTAATTTAAATTAATTTGTTATTTTGTTTATAATTTGTTTTTATTAAAAAATTTATCAATACTCCCGCTATGCGGGACTACTTATAAAATAGCTATCGTTATTTTATAAGTACCATTTTCTTTTCAATTGAATATCCGTTAACACTCATTACGCAGAAATATATCCCACTAGGGTTACCCGTTGCATTCCATTCAATTGAATAATTTCCGGCATTTTTTGTTTCGTTAACAAGTGTTACGACTTCCCTGCCTGAGATATCAAATATTTTTATGTTTACAAAACTGCTTGCCGGTATAGCGAACTTTATCACCGTAGCCGGATTAAACGGGTTGGGAAAATTCTGCCGGAGTGAGTATCCTTCAGGAACAATTCCCGGGTCGCCGTTAATACTTATTACTGTTCCCCGCATTTTATAAACATTGCCGTCAGAGCATAAAGTATAAAGCTCATTAAACTGATCGACTCCAAATGAATAAACAAATGAAGGCGCCGTTGTGACTAAATCCTGTTCACTTACTATCCCATTTGAATATAAAAGCTTATAAATCTGCCTTCCGCAATAATCTCCGTAAATATATCTGCCTGTTAAAGATGGCACACCCAAGCCACGGTAAACATATCCGCCGGTAATAGAGCATCTTCCGGCTGTATGGTTATATTCCGCAATTGGCATTGTTTTACCTGTTGTATCACAATTTGCTGGAGGATTATAACAATGTGTTCCTTCAAGTATCCTCCATCCGTAATTTTTGCCAACCTGCAGTATATCTACTTCTTCCCATGTACCCTGTCCAACATCTCCGCAATATATGAGTCCTGAAACCGGGTCCTGTGAAAAACGCCATGGATTTCTCATACCAATACAGAATATTTCAGGCAAACCACCGCCTCCAACGTAAGGATTTCCTGCCGGAATTCCATAATTATTACCCCCGCCTGGATTATTTACATCAATCCTTAATATCTTACCTAATAGCTCATTTGGATTTTGCGCCCTGTTACCAGGATCGCCTCCCGAGCCGCCATCACCCATACCTATATATAGAAAGCCATCCTGCCCAAACATCACATCACCGCCATTATGATTTGAAAATGGCTGTGGAATTGTAAGCAGTATCAATTCACTCAATGAATCAGCTTTGTTTGGATTCCCTGCCTGCGTGGTAAATCTTGAAACAACTGTCGCGCCATCACCTGCGCGGGTATAGTTTACATAAAAATATCTGTTGGTTGAATAATTTGGATGAAAAGTAAGCCCGAGCAGACCCTGCTCACTTCCTGTAATAATTTTATTTGTTACATTCAAAAAAGTATTTATTACCGAACCCGTTGAGTCATTTGGAAATTCTTTTATAAAACCATTCTGCTGAACAACAAATATCCTGTTGGTGCCGTCACCGGAATGAGTTAAAAAAACCGGCTGTGTAAAATTTCTTGCCGGAAATGCGTTAACAAAAGATATCTGCGAATACACATTTATTGACAGGGTAAGTAATAAAACCAGAAAAAATATTTTTTTCATAAAACGTTCTTTACTAAAGGATCAGTTTCTTCTCCCCAGCAGTCTTAACAGGAACAGGAAAAGATTGATGAAATCCAGGTACAATGTTAACGCTCCCATGATAGAGGCTTTTTTACCATCTTCGGAAGCTGAATCAACATAACCTGCCATGTTCTTTAATTTTTGTGTATCATAAACAGTGAGGCCTACAAATATTACCACACCTGCAACTGAAATTATCCATCCCATCATAGAACTGTTGAGAAAAATATTAACAACAGACGCAACAATTAATCCAACAAGCGCCATCATTAAATAGGAGCCGAATTTTGTAAGATCCATTTTGAGAACAAAACCAAGCACACTTAAAGCGCCAAACATTGCTGCGCATATAAAGAATGTTGAAAATATTGATGTTCCGGTATAAATAAGGAATATCGGCGAGAGTGTGATACCGTTAAGCCCGGCATAAATGATAAATGCAAAAAACGCCACAACTGCCGGTATTTTATTGATAAGGAATGAGAGTCCGAATACTATTAGCAATTCCATGCCCATTAGCACATAGACAAAAATAATGTTTTCTGCTATAAGGTCGTAATATTTATCATAACCTAAAATGAGAATTGGTGCAATTGAAACAACACCGGTCAGGAAAAGACCTGCTGTCATCCACATATATACTTTTAAGATAAAAGTCTTTGCCTGGTCCTGTGCCCCGGTATAACTATCCTGCATTACAGGAATTGGTTCCATAATTACTATCCCCTTGTTATGATTGAATTTTATGTAGTATTAATGACAAAATATAAATATTTTTAGTTATATAAAACTGCCATATTTATATTAATATAGTAGTAAAATCAGTTAATTATTGATAATAACTAAAATAAAAGATTTCTTTAAATCGTTCCGTAATAAGGTAATTGTAATAATTGCCTTAATTGTTGTGGTTTCCGCTCTTTTGATCTCGAAATATGTCCTAAATAAGGATAATTCTTTGGCAAATAACGATGTTTCGGGGCTAACGGATGAATCGAAGGATGAAAGCATTAAGAAGAAAGTTGATATTGAACAATTGAAAATCATACTTTCGCCTGGGGTTGATTCAGTTTTAAAGAACTTTGGCATAAAAAATGAATGGATAACAAATTCAACTGATGAGAAGAACCAGAAAAAGGGTTCAAAACCCCAAAATAAGGATGCTGAACTATTTGTTAAGAATATCATTATTCCAAATGATCTGACATCAATTGAAGTAAATGCTGATATAACAGCTTATGTAAGCAGCCTTGGATTAAAATCTTCTGTGAATGAAGATATTATCACCAAAGATATAGTACTGTTAATTAATAATGGTGATACGGCATCAGGTAAACTGCCGCTTGCGAAATTAAATATTTCTCATTCAGATAAGGTTCACCGTGAAAGCTCTATTATATGTGTCATAATAAATAACATTACCGAGTATAACCCTGAAGATGTTGATAAGCTGCTTATCAATAAAAGTGAATTCAGTTTTGTTTTCCCAAGGAACCTTGATGATATTGACCTGCAGAACAAACTTCTTCACAGCAAGAAGGATGTAATGATAAATATGACAGTAGGCGGCAAGGATAATTATGAAACTGATTTCAATTCCTCAATGGATGGAAAAGCCATCCATGAGCGTGTAAAAAGTTTTTCGGTTGATTTCCCAAATATCCCTGCAGTTCTGCTGACGAAAAAAGATGCTGATGTATCTCCCCAGGTTATGGCAGCAATAACAAACGACTTTGCAAGCTATAAAATAAAAGTAATTAATGATTTTGAGCTTGCTCAATTATTAACAAAGGCTGAAGAAGATTCAAAAGAAAAATATAATGTATTTACCGCAAATTTAAAGAACAAAGGCGCGCTTGCAAAAAGCATAATAACTACGGTATCGGTAAACAAAGATGACTTTGCAAAGTTTTATGATGATATATTAACATTAAAGAAACTGGGATATAAGTTCTATAACTTCTCTGATTTTGCCTCAAGGAAAGATGAGTTTGAAAAACAGGAGCAATTAAAACAGGATAAGGCAAAAGATGAAAAACAGAAGCTTGATGAGCTGAAGAAAAAGCAGAACGAAAAAGTTCAGCAGGATAAGAAGAAAACAGAAAAGAAAACAACGGAC
>JANPBV010000340.1:0-14124 GCA_031430615.1 Ignavibacteria bacterium
TTTGGTCAAGCTAAGAAAACAGTAATAAAGAAATAATGATCTATCCATAATCAATATAACTCAATTATATCCGGATCAAACTGCCCCATGCACTTGATCCGGGATTGAGTTTAAGGTTTCAAAAGAAGATAAACTAAAAAAAGAAAATGAAAAAATCAATCTATACAATGTTATTTATAATGTGTCTTGCAGCTTCATCATTTGGACAGTTAAAAGAACGCGATAATCTGCTGGGTGCAACACTTGGTTTCTGGCCCAAAGGAAGCGTTCCTACATTCGGTGTAAACTTTGAACACCAGCTAACACAGGCAGGTATTGGAACAATTTCTCTAGGCGGTATATTCAGGTATTATTCTTACACATATAATTACCCGAATAGTGATTCAAGAAGGTACGCTTTCTCATCTTTTGGCGTGCAATCAAATTACAACTTCAACCAGATTGGCGACGGTAAATTTGTTCCGTTCCTCGGCTTGGTTGCTGGTTATAATAGCGTAAACCAGACATATACTGATTTCACCAAACGCGGGGTTTATGTATCTGATATCACATATACAAGCGGTGCATGGATATGGGGTCAGGCAGGTATGAGATACTTCTTTAGTAATAATATTGCGGGTGTTGCAAGGCTGGGTCTTGGTAACCAAGATTTCTATTCACTCGAGTTAGGCTTGGATTTTAAGTTTTAGAAATTTGATTTTAATTTAATAGAAGTGAGTATCAAAATGAAAACAAAAAATATATTCAGAGCTATGGGAATGTTATTTATTATGACTGCAATGTTTCTGCTGTCATCCTGTACGAAAACAGCAGATGGAAACTTGACTAAAGAACAGCTGGAAGATAGAGAAAGAAATCTGGAAGCAACCGCGGTTGAAGATAAAGACTTTACGGAATCAGATAACGATCTTACAACTGTAGATTACAAAGAATTTTACGAGCAGCTAACACCATTTGGCGAGTGGGTTCAGGTTAAACCCGAAGAAATTGGCATGAAACCCGAAACTGCAGAATCCATCAATTCAGGTAATAATAGCATTTCTCTTGCCGGTTTGCTGGGAATCAAGGATGCATATGCTTCAACAACTGAAAATGCAGGAATGGTTTATGTATGGAGGCCATCACCAAGTTTAGCAGTAACAACTGTTCAAGGAGTAACCCCCGTGTATGTTCCATATTCAAATGGTAAATGGGTTAATACAAATGCAGGATGGTATTTTAAAGCAAACACACCCGCTGAAGAAACTACATCACACTATGGCAGGTGGGTTAATTCACCAACAGCCGGATGGTTATGGGTTCCCGGCAGAGTTTGGGCGCCTGCATGGGTTGACTGGAGACAAAATGATACTTATGTATCATGGGCTCCATTACCACCATCGGTATATATGGTAAATGGCTCTATGAGCTCTCATGTAATTGATAATAGCAATTATGTGGTAGTAGAAAAAAGATACTTCCTTGAACCGAATGTATATTCATATAATACTATTTATTATGAAAATACTGAGAGGTCAATTGTAAGCGACCTGGCTTCTGTAATTGGTTTGGTATTAGTCGATAATTTATTAATAAACCGCGGACCTGAAGTTAGTATAATTCAGACAATATACGGCAGGAATATTGAGCTTGTCAGTATTCAGCAGGTGAGAAGTTACAGCGAAGTGAGATATACAGATAGAGAATATTATGTTTATCATCCGGGATTTAAAAGATATAAAAATAAACACAACAATAATGGATGGTTTACTGTTAATGAACCTAAATCCTTTAAAAAGTATGGTGATTGGAAAGAAAATAAATCATATGAAAAGGAATATAAAAAAGAAGTAAAAGAGTATAATAAAGAATTAAAGAAAGATCAAAAGGAATACAGGAAAGAAGAAAAAGATATAAGAAAAGAAAATAAAAGATCTGATGATGGTAAGATGTATGATGGCAATAAAAATGGCAAGAAGCAGGATGGTAATCGTGATGGAGATGTAAAAGGAAAAAAACAGGATGGTAATGATAACGGCAAGAAAAATGATGGAAATGATAATGGTAAAAAACAAAATGGTGATGGTAATAAAAAAGGTAAAAAATAAAATAAAGTATGATCAGTGTATTGGTTATATAATTTAAAAAACAAAAAACAAAAAAACAAATGAAAACAATATATTTAAAATACAAAATAAGCGCTTTTATATTAGCAGTATTTATTTCAATTGCAGGATTGTACGGCTGCGGTGATACTGTAACTACACCTGCTGCAACTGATAACCTTAGCTTTAGCGGTGTTGGGTCACAGGATTCAATTGGTGATAATCAAAACATATTGATACTGGATACAGTAAAAATATTAATTAAAGATATAAAAGTAAAAGTTGCAAACAACAATGAAGATTCAACTAATTTCAAAGTAGGACCGTTTGTTTTATTCCTTAATTTATCTTCAAATGTAAATGTTATCAGTACTGCAATAGTTCCTGCCGGCAATTACAGAAAGGTCAAATTTGAAATACATAAATTAAATGATAACGAACCAATTCCTGATCCTGAGTTTGCAGATGCAAACGGAAGATATTCTGTAATAGTTAAAGGAACATATCTTGGTAACTACTTTGTATATAAGTCATCCAAGTCAGCTCACCAGATACTGCAATTCCCGAATGATATACCAATTGCGGCTGTTGCCGGTACCAACATTACTTTGATTGTAAGACCATATATTTGGTTTATTGAAAATAATGTTTATATTGATCCAAGGGATCCCGCTAATATGAATGATATTGATAATAATATTAAAGATAATATTAAAAACAATTTCAAAGCATTCAAAGATGACGATAAAAATGGTATACCTGACTAATGTTTAATGATTAATTAAGTATATTATCACTAATAAAAAAAGACGGGGATTAACCCGTCTTTTTAATTTTACAAATTTTCAATTTTATAAATCTTACTAATCCTTTATATCAGACCATATTTTTCAATAAAGCTTGTATCGTAATCGCCTTCTATGAACTTCTCATGTTTCATAACTTTTTTATGGAAAGGAATAGTTGTAAATATGCCCTCTATTATGAATTCATCAAGAGCTCTGTACATCCTTTTGATCGCTTCATCTCTGTCATCAGCTGTAACGATAAGTTTTGCGATCATGCTATCGTAATAAGGTGGAATGTAATAATTAGCATATGCATGTGTATCCACTCTGATGCCAATTCCGCCCGGCATATGGAAAGATGTAATCCTGCCCGGTGATGGCGCGAAATTCTTATCCGGATTCTCAGCGTTTATCCTGCATTCAATTGAGTGCCCTTCGCGTCTGACTTTCTTTACTTTAAGCTTCAAGCCTGATGCAACTGCTATCTGTTCACGGATTAGATCAACACCTGTAACCTGCTCGGTTACAGGATGCTCAACCTGTATGCGTGTATTCATTTCCATAAAGTAGAAATTCTTGTTCACATCAACAATAAATTCCACCGTTCCTGCGCCTTCATAGTTAACTGATTTTGCCCCTTTTACAGCAGCAGCGCCCATTGCTTCACGAATTTCTTCTGTGATAAAAGGTGATGGTGTTTCTTCAATTAATTTCTGATGTCTTCTTTGTACTGTGCAGTCACGCTCTCCTAAATGAACAACGTTTCCAAACTGGTCGCCTAATACCTGGATCTCAATATGCCTGGGTCTATCAACAAATTTTTCAACGTAAACTTCACCATTACCAAATGCGTTCAATGCCTCATTGGTAGCCATGTTGAAAGCAGTTTCCATCTCGCCATCTTCGCGAACAATTCTCATACCTTTACCACCGCCGCCAGCCGATGCCTTTATAAGCACAGGGTAGCCGAATTCAGCAGCAACAACTTTTGCATCTTCAATATTTGTTATAACTCCATTACTGCCCGGTACAACTGGCACGCCTGCTTTTCGCATAGTATCTTTTGCAAAGGCTTTATCACCCATGGATTTTATCATGTCAGATGATGGTCCTATAAACTTAATTTCTGATTCTCTGCATATTTCAGAAAATTCAGCGTTTTCAGCAAGAAAGCCGTAACCCGGGTGAATTGCGTCTGCGTTTGTAATTTCTGCCGCTGCAATTATCCTTGGTATGCTTAAATAACTCTCTCTCGAGGGCGGAGGACCGATACAAACCGCCTCATCAGCAAATCTTACATGCAGCGATTCTCTGTCTGCTTCGGAATACACAGCAACTGTTTTGATGCCCATATCCCGGCAGGTCCGTATTATTCTCAGGGCAATTTCTCCCCTGTTCGCAATTAATATTTTCTTGAACAATTTCTAGAGTGGTCTAAATAATATTTTTTAAGAGACCGAAAAATTTCGGCTCTATTACATTATACCTGGGCATTGTTAACTCGGCTCTACAAGGAACAGTACCTGGTTATATTCAACAGGCTGCGTATCTTCAACCATTATCTTTGTTATCTTGCCATCATATTCACATTCAATTTCGTTCATTAGTTTCATGGCTTCAATTATACAAAGTATATTTCCTTTTGCAACCTGCTGGCCAACCCCTACATACGGGTCAGCATTTGGTGATGGCGCGCGGTAAAATGTTCCGACAATTGGTGAGCGTACTTCAATCATTTCTTTTCCGGATGCCGATAAGGCTGCTGTGTCTTTCTTCTCTTCACTCTTAGGCGCAGTAACCGGCGCCATATCCTGAGGCATCATCTGCTGAGGCGGGGCAGCATATACAACCTGGTGCGCAGGTGCAACCATATCCTGCGGTCTTGCTTTTACAACTCTAACCCTTGTACCTTCTTCTTCAATTTCAATTTCATTGATCTCGTTGGTTTCAAGGATCTTTAATAACTTCTTGATGTAGTTTAGATCAGTTTTCATTTGCTTTATTTTATCCTCACAGTGTTAATAAATTGTGGGTGTTAGACATTTTTGTCTTCAATTTTTGCTGCTTTTTATAACTATAAATAAATTCTATTTTTCCGCAATATTCTTTAGTTTCTTTTTACTTTCTGCTTTAATTTGCGCCGCCTTGCTGCACGAAGTGGAGAAAGGCAGTCCCTGTTTATCCTGCTTTAGCAGGACGTTCTGATTAGCGGAATGCGCTTTTTTTTTATTTCTGCTTTTTTATTTTTTACTTATTTACTTTTTCACTCTTTCAAGGTATGCAGAATTTCTTGTATCAACTTTAATAATGTCCCCTTCGTTTATAAACATAGGTGCGTTAACTGTTGCGCCGGTTTCAACTTTAACAGGCTTAGTTCCGCCTGTGGCAGTATCACCTTTATTGCCCGGAGGCGCTTCAATTACTTTTAATTCAACATGGGGGGGTATTTCAACCGTAATTGGTTTTTCACCGTCAAACATGATTTGAACGTTTTCACTTTCCTTCATAAATTGCGCCTGGTCGCCAACTATATCAGCTGCAATAGAAACCTGGTCATAATTATTGTTATCCATAAATACATAGCCTGAGCCGTCATGATAGAGGTATTGGAATTCTCTTGTCTCCATCCTTACGGTTTCAATTGCTTCACCTGAACGGAACCTGTTTTCAATGGTCTTTCCGTTCTTCAGGTTCTTCATCTTTACCTGGTAAAAAGCCCTAAGATTTCCAGGTGTTCTGTGCTCCCATTTAATAATTACGTGCAGCTCGCCATTGTATTTTATAACTAATCCGTTGCGCAGATCTGATGTTGAACCCATAAATTACGGTAATTCTCCTTATTATTATTCTATCGGTTTTGAGTGATATTTGGTTGATTTTGGATGAAATCAGGGGGATTTTGGGTTAAAATGAGGTAAAATCCTCTAATTCCTGTTAATTATTATATGCAAATATAGTTATCTGTAAGGCTAATATCAATGTTTTATATCATTGTTTAGATAAAATCAAAATATTTAGTGATTTTTGCAAATTTTAATAACTATTTAGATAATCGTGATTATAATATCATTAGTTTTCAATAAATCTGGTATTGTAATTTATTGTAATCAATGTTGGAGATATATATTAATTTTGTTATCTTTGCATACACTTTTTTAAAATAAACCAATCAATAAATGAAAAAATTACTCATTGCTGCATCATTATTTACTGTTTTTTTCCTGTTTGCTGAAAACACAGCTAATTCACAAGCGCTTTACTTTTTTGTTACCAATAACACAGGTGTTACATTGAACAATATTTATGTTACTCCTGCTGAAACAGGTAATTGGGGAAACGATATTCTGCCTAACGACCTGTTTGAAAACAGTACATCAGTTAGAGTTGATATTCCCGCTGATTACGGCGCTACATGTAAATTTGATATGAAAATTACTGACCTTGCAGGTAACGCAATTACATTCACCGGAATGGATGCTTGTTTGTTACACACATTAATTCTGAATGCTGACGGTACATATTCCGCAATGGAGTAGTATTTCTTAATTTATTTTTATGTGGCCTGTCCCGGTTCCCGGGACAGGCTTTTTTATTATACATTGAATAAATCTGCAAATTTCGGTATTTTTATCTCTTTACAAGTAAAAAATTAAAACAGTAGAACAGGAGTATATCTTACAATGGCTGCAAAAGTTGCAATCAACGGATTTGGAAGAATAGGACGCCAAGTTTTAAACGCTATGGCTGAAAGAGGAGTACTGGGTAAAGAAATAGATGTAGTTGCTGTTGTTGATGTTAGCACGGATGCGAAATATTTTGCTTACCAGATGAAATATGATTCAGTACATGGTAAATTTAAAGGAACCGTTACGACCGAAGGTGATGATATCTTGATTGTAAACGGAGAAAAAATTAAATGTATAGCTGCCACAAAATCACCTGCTGAGCTGCCCTGGAAAGAGCTTGGAGCTGAAATTATTCTTGAATGTACAGGATTATTTACAGATTACGAAACAGCAAAAGGCCATCTTGATGCAGGAGCTAAGAAAGTAATTATATCAGCGCCGGGTAAAGGAGGAGTAAAAACTCTAGTTGTTGGGGTCAATGATAATGAATACGATCCTAAAGAACACAATATAGTATCAAATGCTTCCTGTACAACCAACTGCCTCGCTCCGGTTGTTTATGTATTATTAAAAGAAGGTATTGGAATTGAAACAGGATTAATGACAACCATTCACGCATACACTGCTACACAAAAAACAGTTGACGGTCCAAGCAAAAAAGACTGGCGCGGCGGCAGAGCTGCAGCAATTAATATTATCCCATCTTCAACAGGCGCTGCCAAGGCTGTGGGAGAAGTACTTCCTGTAACTAAAGGTAAGCTGACAGGAATGTCATTCAGAGTGCCGGTAGCAGATGTATCCGCAGTAGATCTTACTTTTAGAACTGAAAAAGAAACATCAATCGAAGAAATAGACGCACTGATGAAAAAAGCATCTGAAACTTATTTAAAAGGAATACTTGGTTATTGCAATGAAGAGCTTGTTTCCAGCGATTTTATCCATGATGACAGGGCTTCAATATATGATTCACTTGCAACTGTGGGTAATAATTTAAAAGGCGAAAAACGCTTCTTTAAAGTAATTTCATGGTATGATAACGAGTGGGGTTATTCCTGCAGGATAGTTGACCTTTTGAATAAAGTAATAAAAGCAGGTTATTAAAATTTTCCAATTAATTTTTGTCTTCCTGCGCCGTGCCTGCAACGGGCAGGAAGTCAGGGATTTTTATAAATATTAATTCTGGATTCTCACTTTCGTGGGAATGATTGTAAAATATGAACAAACTAACTATAGATGACCTTTCAGCAAGCGGTGATATAAAATCAAAACGGGTTTTAGTAAGGGTTGATTTCAATGTACCTATGTCAAAAGAAGTAGAAGGCGAAATTACCGATGATAAAAGAATAGTTGAATCACTGCCAACAATAAAAAAAGTAATTTCAGATGGCGGAAAGCTTATTTTAATGAGCCATATGGGCAGACCCAAGGGCGAAAAGAACTTGAAATATTCCCTAAGACCCATAGCAATTCATCTTTCAGAACTTCTGGATAAACCTGTCCTATTTGCTGATGATTGTATTGGTGAGAGCGCTTCGGCAATTGTAAATGATCTGCAGGATGGTGATATACTTCTGCTCGAAAACCTGAGATTCTACAACGAAGAGGAAGAAAACAATCCTGAATTTGCAAAAAAACTTGCTTCATATGGCGATATCTATATTAACGATGCTTTCGGAACCGCGCACCGCGCGCATGCATCAACTGAAGGCGTAACAAAATTCATTTCAAAGTGCGCAGCCGGCTATTTAATGCAGAAGGAGCTTGAGTATCTTTCAAAAGCGGTTTCACACCCTGAGCATCCCTATGTTGCTATACTTGGCGGTAGTAAAATTTCCGGTAAAATTGATGTAATAAAAAACCTGCTTAAAGTAGCTGATAAAATATTAATTGGCGGGGGAATGGTTTTTACTTTCTATAAAGCAATGGGATGCAATATCGGCAAATCATTGCTGGAAGAAGATAAAATTGATCTGGCTAAGGAATTAATGAATATTGCATACGGTAAAATTATGCTTCCTATTGATATTGTTGTCGCTGATAAATTTGAAAATGATTCTCCTCACTCAGTAGTATTTGGAAACGAAATGCCTGATGATAAGATCGGTATGGATATCGGTCCTGAAACAATTAAACAATTCAGTGACGAGATATTAAAAGCAAAAACAATTGTGTGGAACGGTCCTATGGGCGTATTTGAAATGGATAACTTTGCAAAAGGTACATTTGATATAGCAAAGGCGCTTGCCGAAGCAACCAAAAAGGGCGCAATTACTGTTATAGGTGGTGGAGATTCTGCGGCTGCAATTGCAAAAGTGGGACTCAAAAACGATGTAAGTCATGTTTCAACCGGCGGCGGCGCAAGCCTTGAATATCTTGAAGGAAAAACCCTCCCCGGCGTTGAAGCATTAACTAATAAATAATTAGTAGTAGCACAGGCATTCTTGCCTGTGTAAATAAAATTAATGAAGAACAGACAAGCCTAAAGGTCATGCAAATATCTGTTCCACTTGTGTAGTTTATTTTTAAGAATAGAATTTTAATAAATTATGAGTAAAGATAAAAACAAAATTAAGACAAAAAAACAGGCTGTAAAAACTAAAAAAGTTACAAAACAGAAAAAAGTTAAAGGATATAAATTTCCAAAAGAACCTTTATTTTTAGACAGAAACGAATCACAGACAGGTCCTGTACCGGAGGTTTATAAATTCCTTAAAAAAGTTGATATGCAGTTGTTATCGTGGTATTCCCGTGATTTTATGAAGGGTATCAAATCAGCGTTATCAAAAAGAATAGCCGATGATTATGGCTTCGATGAAAAACATGTTCTCTTAAGTTACGGAAGTGAAGATTTATTGAAACAGATAATTCACTGTTACGTTAATCCCGGCGATAAAATTCTTATTCCCCGTGAAGCATGGTGGTATTACAAAAAAGTAGCCTCAGAGCGCGGTGGCACTAATGTTGAATACCCTATGAAAAAAGGAGTTGAAGATGGTATTCCGTACTACCTGTATGATGTAGATACAATGATTCAGATTTATAACGATACAAAGCCCAAGGTTGTTGTTATTGCTTCACCAAACAACCCAACGGGCAACCGTATTGATTCAAAAGACCTGAAGAGATTCCTTGATGCTACTAGAGATACTATCACTATGATAGATGAGGCTTACTGGGGATTTGGCTCAACTGAAAATGCTTATGTAAAACCATATATTGATGAATATCCAAACCTTATAATATGCAGGACGTTTAGTAAGTTCTTTGCGCTTGCAGGTTTCCGTATTGGCTTTGCATTTGCGGGCAGTAATCTGGAGGTGTTAATTAACTTCACAACAAGGTATCTTGGATATAACCGTGTATCAGAAAAGCTTGGTGAAATTGCTCTGGATAATATCAAGTGGTATCTGAAAATTGGCAAGCAGTATGAAAAAGATAAAGAAATGATGTACAAAACATTCCTTAATCTGAAAGGGTTTGTACCATTTAAATCTTATGCAAACTTTATTCTTGTTGATATTCCTGTTGAGATCCGTATTGGATTAAAGAAATATCTGGATGACCGTAATTTAAGGGTAAAATTCCTGGATGAAGATGCGTTCAGGACAGAAGCAAGGATCTCGCTTGGCACAAAGCAGCATAATAAATTATTGATAGATACAATTGTAAAATACTGCAAAGAGATAAACTGGAAATAAAAATAGAAATTACTGATATCTGCGAACTGATAAATAAATATTGAGTTTATACAGTCAATACAAGTCATCTCTGAAAGCAGTTGAGGTCGAAGAGGTCTTTGACCTTATTATTTACCGTCCGCTTGCCTTCCTTTTTGTTAAGGCAACCTATTCCACAAACTTAACACCTGATATGGTCTCTGTTGCCGCGCTTTTTATTGGCTCAGCTTCGGGAGTATTATTCGGTTTTGGCGCTTATACATTCCTGGTAATTGGCGCAATACTATACTTTACTAGTAATGTATTGGATTGCGCTGACGGGCAGATAGCACGTCTTAAACACAACGGTACTAAAGTCGGCAGAATTGTTGATGGTTTTGTTGATTATATAGTAAGCATTTTTGTTTTTATTGGCATTGGTATCGGACTTACCAGGCAATTCCATTTTCATGAAGTAAACTTTTGGGGTAATGCTTTCCTCGGGTGGAGCCCGGTAACATATATATGGATAGCGAGTATCCTTGGAGCAATATCATCGGCAGTTCAGGCTTTTTATTTTGATTTTTTCCGTAATAAATTCCTTGAAGTTGTTTATGGAAAAGCTACAAATATTATTGAAGAGATCAAAGAATATGAAGATGAACGGGAAAGGCTCAAATCTGATGAAAAAGGTTCTCATTTCTTTCAAAGGTTCCTTATCGGAATTTATCTGAAATATTCAACTCTCCAGCTTAAAATTCAGAAAGACCATGAAGAGATCCAGGCTGAACAAAAGCCTAATCCGAAGGTTTATTATGCTAAAAACCGAGTTTTATTAAGACTTTGGAGCTATGTCGGTTCTACCACCCATATAACTCTTTGCGTAATATGTGCCCTTTTTTATAATATGGAGGCATTTCTACTTATCTGCATTTTGCCTTTAAATTTACTTATGATAGTTTTATTTTTAATACAGAAGAAAGTAAATAAAGTTACAATTTAACCACTGAACAATTTAACCAGGAAACATTTTAACAGCATATCAATAAAATCATAAAACCATGAGCCCAAGAAAATACATTAATATCATTTTACTTCCTGTACTGCTGATATTATCTTTTTTTTCCGCCGGATGTTTTGATATTAAAAGGGAAATCCAAATGAATCCCGATGGCAGCGGACTTGAAAACATGTATGTTACACTTGATAAGGATTTTTTTGAGAGAATGAACATCCTTGCGACAAGTGATGTAACCGGTAAATGGAAAAAAAGACTTGATAGTGTAAACGATAATAGCATGATCGAAAACAGGATTAAGATGGATATGCAGAGAGTCGGCGGTACTTCGGTGAAAGAGGTTAAGGTGACAACCAACCCTGATGGTTCAAAAGAGGTTTATCTTCAATATCACTTTGATGAACCTTCTATTTTAATAAAAGCTATAAAAGAACTTACTTTTAGCTGGTCAAACCAGCTTGCTGTGCAATTCAGCACTTTGAAATTCCAGTATGATGAAGGTTACTTATTATTTAAACACACAACCCGCAAAGCAGAAAGAAGTTTTGATGATGAGCTTATGAACAGCGTATTCAGTCCAACTTATGGTTCTAAAAAAGTTACATATAGTATTGATTTCCCATTTGATGTAAAGGAATCAAATGCTATGACAACCTCAGGCAGGATATTAACGTGGGAAATGACCATGGAAAATATTCTCTTCAACCAGCAGACAGATACTGCTTCGCTTGAAAAAGACCCGACCTTAGAGCTTACTTACGCGGAAAAAATTGACCGCTCAATTGGCAAGGTTAGCCAGAAAGATAATCCTCTTATCAGGGTGCAGGTATATAACCGCAACCAGGAACCGGTTAAAATTGGCACTGGTGTAGTATTGAAAGACGGACTATTAGTCACCAATTTTACGTTAATGAACCTGATAGAAGGCGCGGGATATTTTAGTGTAATACTTCCTTCTGATTCACTTGCCGGAATTGATGGTATGACTGAAAATGATCTGGATGAGAAACAGGACCTTGTGTATTTAAGGTTCGGAAGCCCGGATAAATTTAAACCAATTAAATATGCCCCGGTTGCAAACGTAAAGTATGGTGATAAAGTTAAATTGTTTTACTACCCAAATACATTATCGTCCGTTGTCTATTCAATGGATGGAAATGTATCAGGAATAAAGAAATGGACAGGTAAAACCAGTGTTATTGAAATTCGTCCCAATAAACCTATTTCACTTGAAGGTGGCGCAGTATTTACCGATAGCGGTGATTTCCTCGGGATGATAACTCAGGCATATGACGGCGAAGTGGGAAAGATATATCTTGTACCTGCTGAATATATTAAAAGCCAGATACCTGTTAAGTAAAGTAGAAATTTTTGATTTAAAAAAAGCACTCTAAAATATTAGTGTGCTTTTTTATTGAGATTAATTTCAATTTATATAGTTAATAAGACTTCAGAAGTTTTGAAAACTTTTGAAGTCTTATATTATCATGTTACCGGTTTAAACTGTTCGAATGCATTGAGGCACTCATTGCAGTAATGAAGTGAGCGGCATAAGGTTGGACCAAAAGGGGATTTCAGCGTAGTATTCCTGCTGCCGCAATGGGGACACTTAACTTTTTCAAGAAAATCTATCTGCACCAATCCGCTATGCTTTTCAGGCGGAGCTAAACCGTGTTTCTTTAAAGCTTCAATTCCTTTAGGGGTTATCATATCTGTATTCCAGGGAACCTCAAAAGTAGTTGTAACTTCGACACCTGTTACATCAAGCTTTTCGATCTGCTCCTTAACAAGTGTTTCCATATATTTCAATGCCGGGCAACCAGAGAATGTTGGTGTTAGCTTTACCGAAACAAAATTATCGTCAGATACCATAACATCAGTCACAATTCCCAGATCCACAACAGAAATTGTTGGAATCTCAGGATCCTTAACCTCTTCCAACGCTCTTAAAATATCTTCTTTCGTTATTTTAACCAGTATACTCAATATTATTCTTTTGTTTTTGATTCATTAGATTTCACGTTTGACATTTCACGCTTGCCTTAATCCACGCAGTGGAGGAAGGTGCTTACCATTCCGCTTCCGGATCAAGTCTGAAAACCTCACCCATCTCATCAAGCATAGGCTGTAAGTACTCTGTATGATATCCTTTTCTTCCGCCATACGCAGGCTGCCATGTTGATTTATCCGGAATTACAAGAGTCGCGCTCTTTATTACCGGAGAAATTTCCTCTATCCACTTATCCTGTAAAACTTTTTCACCTTCAAATATGCCAAGCTCTATTAAAGTTTCAGCAAATTCAGATTCTTCAAATATTCCAAGAGCTAAATTGAATGTTTCATTTAATGCAGTCTGCATCCTTGCATGGCTTTCTTCATTTGCCAGCCCGAGTTGTTTTATCCATGTACCCGCATGCATTACGTGATACTTTACTTCTCCGCGGTATTTTTTTGCAAGCTGTGCCAATGGCTCAAGTGTTGAACCAGCCAGCATATCAAATCTTATCCTCTCTGCATGATTGAAAAGAAAATTCCTCATCAGGCTGAAGTCATATTCACCAATAGGGTATTCTGTGATATGTGAGCTTTTAAAATCAGAAGCGTTTCTTGTGAATGCAATAGTGTCGGGTTCAGCTTCACCCATGGAGTGGAGTATCTCATATATATGCTGAGATTGTCCAATTTTATCCTGTGCAATTGATGAGAATGCAATATCTTCTTCTACCATCGGACCCAACCCTGTCCATTCACTGTTTCTGTGTCCAATAATTAACTGGTCATCAGCTATTTTATATAAAAACTCTTTTATAGCTTTAAGCTCATTTACTTTGTATTCCATTACTTAAGTAGACTCCTTTTTCTTTCTTCTGTCATCTTTCCTGTCTTTGATGCCATGCTCCTGCTGGTATTTCCTTATTCTATCCATACAATAATAATCACTTGCTTCACGGT
>JANPBV010000341.1:0-10879 GCA_031430615.1 Ignavibacteria bacterium
AGAACATATCTTGGTGTAGAACCAACTAAAGAATGTGTTCCTATTCAGCCTACAGCCCACTATGCAATGGGCGGCATACCTACAAAC
This sequence comes from Ignavibacteria bacterium, assembly GCA_031430615.1. GTDB lineage: Bacteria > Bacteroidota > Ignavibacteria > Tepidaquicellales > OLB5 > OLB5. The sequence continues at coordinate 88 of JANPBV010000341.1, forward strand.
TTTGATGCGGAAGTACTTGCCGATAGTAAAGGAACAAAAGTTACCGGATTTTACGCAGCAGGTGAGTGCGCATGTGTATCAGTTCACGGCGCTAACAGACTTGGCACAAATTCATTATTGGATATAGTAGTATTCGGGAGACGTGGCGGCAAGAAGATTTCACAGTTTTTAAAAACCGCTGAGCATCATGAGTTTAAAACTGATCCGTCTGAAAAAACAAAAGAATTGATGAACAATTTGCTTGCTCAAACCGGCGGAGAAAAGTTATCAGCTATCAGGAAAGATCTGCAGCAGAACATGATGGATAAATGCGGTATTTTCAGAAATGAAAAAGATCTTACCGATAACAAAGAACTGATAAAACAATTTAAAGAAAGATACAAAAACATAACCGTGCAGGATAAGAGCAAAGTATTTAATACTGATCTTATCGAAACCATAGAGCTTGGCAATTTGCTTGATATTGCCGAGAGCATAAATGAAGGCGCATTAAACAGACAGGAGTCACGCGGCGCTCATACAAGAGAAGACTTCCCCAAGCGTGATGACGCAGGCTGGATGAAACATACTTTCATTACAAAAAATGAAACAGGTGACCCGAAGATAGATTATAAGCCGGTTGTTGTAACAAGATTTCAGCCGATGGAAAGAAAATATTAATGTGAAACGTGAAAAGAAAATTATAAAAAAGGCAAAAACTTATAAGCAAAGAAGAAGTTAAGCAATGAAGAAACGAAAGAAAGTGCTGTAAAAAAACCAAAGTAAACAGCAAAAAATACTAAATATAAGTGATATGCAAGTTACATTTAAAATACTAAGATTTAATCCTGAAACAGATAATGAACCTCATTTTGAGGAGTACCGTTTTGAAGGACATGATAATATGACCGTACTGGATTGCCTCCATAAGATAAAATGGGAGCATGATGGCTCGCTTGCATTCAGGCGTTCATGCGCACATGGCGTTTGCGGTTCTGACGGCATGAAAATAAACGGGAAAAATCATCTTGCATGCTCAACTTTGCTTAAAGATATAAATACCAAAAAGACGGTTGTGATAGAGCCACTCCCTGCAATGCCTATTATTAAGGATCTTATCCTTGATATGACAGATTTTTACGAGAAGTATAAAGCAGTTAAGCCATACCTCATCAATAAAACACCAGTTTCCGGAGATAGCGAAAGATTGCAGTCAAACGAAGATGCTGAGAAACTTTTTGAATCAGCTAAATGCATTCTATGCGCATGCTGCACAACAAGTTGTCCCTCAACTTGGTCAAACGATAAGTATATCGGTCCTGCGGCATTATTAAAAGCATATAGGTTTGTATTTGATACACGTGATGAAGCCGCCGATGAAAGACTGGATATAATTGATACACCGGATGGTATCTGGAGGTGTCATACTATTTTTAACTGTATTGAATCCTGTCCGAAAGAAATAAATATTACCTGGCATATTTCACAGCTTAAAAAAGAACTTTCCGGCAGGGAATTATAACAAGTTCTGTTTGTATATATAATTCTGTAAGGAGGACTTAAACTATAAATGTTTCAGGATTTTGCAAAGAGGAAATTCCGTGATTATATCAGTATGCTTGAATTTCCTGCCGGCAGAATTACTTTTGAGCGGCTTTGGAATTCATCTATTCCCCCCTTCATAATCAGTTTCCTGGAAAACTACATTCCAAAACACAATATTGCTATAGATAAAAAAGAGTTTGAAGACCTGCTTAACAAAGCAATTGTATTCAACATTAATTTTATCATAAAGCCTAAAAATACATTATTGAAGTTTTTATTTGGCGAGCTTGAAACGCGTCCGGTTAGTTTTATTCAAAACAGATTAAAGTATTTTCAGTTCTATGGATATTATATCACAACAATAGAAGATTTTATCAGTGTAAACTCTCTTGAGGTAGTATCATACAACCAGATAGAGCATTTTTTAAATGAAGTCAACCTTAACCTGTACGAGGAGATCTCAGGTAAGCAGAACCAGGCTCACAGGATGAATCTTGTTAAACTGCTATATTACTTCTTCCACGATCTGGGTGATAACAACCCTATCAATATTAAGCTACCCAAGAAGATACTATCAGCGTTCTTTGCCGATAAGGGATACGTTGAAATTAAGAAAAAAATCGACGGTTTTTTCAGCAATGAAATATTTATTCAGGAAGCAATTGAACTTATGGATCCTGAAAACAAAAAACTTCCCCGCCTGGAAAGCGAAACCGGAGTTAGTAATGAGCAGATCAAGCAGATAATATCTAAAGCAAAGAATGAGCTGATTAATAAAGAAAGAGCTGATAAGGAGCTTGAGAAGATACTTAAGGCTGATGATGAACCACCCAAGGAAGATATAGGAACAATAAATATTAAACTTATCCGCGAACAGGAAGCAAAAATACCTGAAATTGAAAAGAACAAATTTGTTATAGATGACGATATTTATTCAAATGAACTGCTGTTTGCATCTCAATTCAACGAAATTACTCCCCCTCTTCAGTTAACTGATGAAGAGAAAAGAAAACGGATTATTGAAGACCTGTTTTGTGAAAGCTCCTTTAAGAAGAAAATAATAAAGAAGATATTTGGTAAGGATGGAACTGATTTTCTAAAAACTGTGAACCGGATACTGGATGGAAAAGGCTGGGATGAAGCTGTTTTAATTTTAGATGAACTATTTAAAAACAAAAAGGTTAATTTTTATTCTGAAGAGGCTGTGAAATTTGTTGATATTTTCCAGAGCCATTTTAACAAGGATGAACCCTATAACGGAAAGAGTAAAGCAGTATGATGTTAATTGATAACGCGAAGATCACCATTAAAAGCGGTGATGGCGGAAGAGGATGTGTAAGTTTCAGAAGGGAAAAATATGTGCCAAAAGGCGGACCAAATGGCGGCGATGGCGGTAAAGGCGGCGATGTTGTATTCCAGGCTGATAATTCACTGGCTACATTAATAGATTTCAGGTATAAAAGAACTTACCGCGCTCCAAGCGGCGTTCCCGGTTTAGGCGGCGATAAAACTGGAAAAAATGGGAAGGATATTGTTATCCTTGTTCCCTGCGGCAGCATTATAAAAGATTTCGATTCAGGATATATCCTGGCTGATCTTATCGAAAATGGAGATTCTTATCTGGCTGTAAAAGGCGGCAAAGGCGGAAGAGGGAACGCAAGATTCGCGACATCTACAAACCAAGCGCCAAGACAGGCAGAGCCCGGTATAAAAGGCGAAGAGAAAATAATTGAAATAGAGCTTAAGATGATTGCCGATGTTGGACTTGTTGGTCTGCCAAACGCAGGTAAATCTACGCTTATATCCAAGATATCAGCTGCAAAGCCAAAAATTGCTGATTACCCGTTTACAACTTTACAGCCTAATTTAGGGATTGTAAGATATAAAGATTACCAAAGTTTTGTTGTTGCTGATATTCCTGGTCTAATAGAAGGCGCTCACACTGGCAAAGGCTTGGGCATAAGGTTCTTAAAACATATCGAAAGGACTAAAGTACTTGTTTTCTTAATTGATGCTACACTAATACCCTATAAGGAAAATAAAATTGAAGATTATGAAATACTTGTGAACGAGCTTAAGAGCTATGATAAAAAACTTCTTGAAAAACCAAAACTTATTTGTTTTTCAAAAATTGATAGTCTTACGCCTGATCAGGTAAGGGAACTTTCAAAAATTAAGTTTACCAAAGGAAGAAGCAAAGAAAAAATTACTGTACTTAACATTTCTTCTGTTTCGGGCGAGAATATTCCCAAGCTGCTTGATGAGATTTGGATGTTATTACATTAGGTCATTGTATCGCCACAGATTACTCTCTATCAGAGAGACTCTGTGTATACGCAAAATTATATTCTATAAATTCTTACTCAGCTGAATATTTAATACAAATATGAAAAGAAAACCAAATATACTAGTTTCAAACGATGACGGAATTGAAGCACCGGGTCTGCAAAGACTTGTTGAACAGCTTAAATCTTTCGCTAATGTATATGTTTCTGCTCCATACCGCCAGCAAAGCGCAGTCGGTCACTCAATTACCATATTCTACCCGCTCCGTACTTATGAACATATCAAAGATGGTGAGTTCTTCGGTATGGCAGTTGAAGGTACCCCGGCTGATGCTGTAAAAATTGGAGTATTACACTTTTTTAAGGATGTAAAATTTGATATGGTCGTATCTGGTATCAATCATGGGGCAAATACCGCAATTAATATTATTTATTCAGGAACTGTATCTGCGGCTACCGAAGGAACAATACTCGGCATACCTTCAATTGCGTTATCACTTACTACTTTTAGTAAGGTAGATTTCATCGAAGCTGCCAGGATAGCCTCAAAAATCGTAAAACAGATCTGGGAGGATGAAGAAATTAAAATTCACGATGGAACACTTCTGAATATCAATATTCCAAATATACCTGAGAGTGAAATAAAAGGCGTTAAGGTTACAAAACAGGGCAAATCCTACTGGGAAGATGCATTTGAAGTACGAGCTGACCCAAACGGAAGAGATTATTACTGGTTAACAGGTAAAATGGTTTATAAAGATGAATCCACTGAATTTGATATTGCAGCAGTTCAGAATAACTATGTTTCAATTACACCATTGCATTATGACCTTACCGATTATAAAACCTATGAAGATATAAAAAACTGGAAACTAAATAAATAAGTTATGAATAGTGAAGTAAGAGTACTTGACCATACAAGTAAAGTTTTAAAGGGTAACCCGTTAAACGATCCCTATAAAAGAAAAGTTCTGGTTTACCTTCCCCCTTCTTATAATACATCCAATAAAAAATATCCGGTTGTTTATTTAATTGCCGGTTTTACCGGATATGGCGCGTTGAATATGAATCTCTCGCCTTTTGGTGAAAATATTCAGCAAAGACTTGATAGACTTATCAATACCGGTAAAATTAAAGAGATGATAGTTGTTATGCCTGATTGCTTCACCAAATATGGAGGTTCACAATATGTAAATTCAACTGCAACCGGCAGGTACGAAGATTACATTGTCAATGAGATCGTTCCGTTTATTGATGAGAACTTCAGGACAATTAAAAAAGCTGCTTCACGGTGTATTATTGGTAAATCATCCGGTGGTTATGGCGCTATGTGGCTGGCGATGAGGCACCCCCATGTATTTGGTTTAATGGCAACACACTCAGGTGATTCAGCATTTGAATATTGCTATATGGAGCACTTTGCGGAATTTATTATTCTGATTCAGAAATACGGCAAAGGCCATCAAGCGGTAGCAAATTTCATAAAATCCCAGATAAATAATAAACAGCCAAAGAGCGGCGATTTCCATAACATCATAAATACAATTGGTATGTCAGCCTGTTATTCCCCTAACCCAAAACGCAAAGAATATAACTTTGATCTGCCGTTTGATATTTATACCGGTGAAATAATCCCCGGGGTTTGGAATAAATGGCTGAAATTCGATCCTGTTAGACAGGTATCAAAATATAAAGCAAACCTTAAGAAGCTGAAAATGATATTTGTGGATTGCGGTATTAGAGATGAATTCAAGCTTCAGGCAGGTGCAAGGATATATTGTGATAAGCTGAAGAAAAACGGAATTAAATATATTCACCAGGAATTTAATGACGGACATATGAGCGTACAGTACAGGTATGATTCAAGCTTTCCGTTTATTTCAAAATATTTCTCATACAGTTAAACTATTTAATTTTAATAAATGGATTTCAAAGATTATTTTTCAACTCAGGCAAAAGAATACTCAAAATACCGTCCTAAATATCCTGATGAGTTATTTTCATATTTAAGCTCGCTGGTAAATGAGCATAACGCTGCGTGGGATTGCGCTACAGGCAATGGTCAGGCCGCTATTGGACTTGAGCCATACTTTGAAAAAATCATCGCTACAGATGCCAGCAGTTCACAAATAGAGCATGCAGAGCTTCATCCTAAAATTGAATACCATACAGCAACTGCGGAAAACAGTGGACTGGAATCCTATTCAATTGACCTGCTAACAGTTGCAACTGCAATTCACTGGATAAATACTGATATTTTTTACCCTGAAGCCAAACGTATTATTAAGAATGGCGGTGTGTTAGCTGTGTGGACGTATTCAGAAAGTTATGTTAATGAAGAAATTGATGAGGTTTCGAGATACTATGGTCATACAATAATAGGTGAACACTGGCCTGAAGAAAATAAAAAAGCATGGGACTTTGAAAATAAGATACATCTTCCGTTTGAAAATATTGAAACCCCAAATTTTGAAATCCATTTAAACTGGGATCTTGGTGATTACATGAAGTATCTTTACACATGGTCAGCCACACATAATTACATCAGGAAAACAGGTAAGAATCCGCTCGAAATTGTGTATAATGATTTTCTTGCCGCATGGAAAGATGAGAACATAAAACGTGATATGAAAAAAATTGTGAAATTAAAAGCAGGCAGGATAATAAAATGATGCTTTCTTAATCTAAAAAAAGGAAATACATTAAAGCGCCGAATCCAAGCTGTAATACCACCAAAGATACTCCCCCTAAGAGATCATATTTCTTCTTCTTATCAAGAGAGTCCGCGTTTCCAAAATCTTCGTAATCTTTCCTGTTATTCGATGCAAGCGATTTAAAGTAAAATGCTGCGAAACCGCTCCCTGCTGTTATTATTGATGAAATAACTATAGGCACAACTTTTCTTGGCTCCTTAAAATAAGGGAGCTTATCTTCTTTTACACCGTTTATGACCATGTGTTTTCCATTTGGAGCAAGGATGTATTTCTTATTCATTAGCTGACCACCGGAGATTATTTCTGTTTGTTCCGAAAATCCTGCGAGGTTTATCTTAATGCTTTTAGGAAACAGGCTGTCTTTCCATTCAAAAAACAACGGGGTTTTACCGATGAACTCATCATTCAAATGTACGGAAGCATTTTGAGGGTAAGAATCAATAAAATTATAATCAATTTTAATTGAGTCAATACTCTGCCCTAACGTAACTCCCGGGAGGCATATAAAAATAAATATTGATATTTTAATTAACTTTTTCAATTGGTTTATTGGTAAAACAATATACAATTTCATCTGCTGCTACAAAAAGGTAATCTCTCCATATCACAGGTGTTGTTTTAACTTTATTTTCAAGCAAATTACTCCATAATATTTTTCCATTAGTAACATCAAGAGAGTAAATATAGCTGTCATATGATGATATATAAATATAGTTACCCGAAATTATCGGGCTTGAAATTATAGCTCCATTAGTTTGTGTTTTCCAGTTAACTTCACCTAAAGAGTTTGATAAGGAATAAATACTCCCATCCACACAACCTGTAATAATATTACCGTTTATATCTATTGCAGAACCGCCTATAATTTTAGTATGCAGGTTAACTTTCCAGTCAATTTTGCCATTTAACAGGTTGATGCTGTAAAAATTAGAATCATTGCAGCCGATAAACACTCTTTCCCCGCTGATTAATGGAGTTGAAATTACAGGCTGTCCCGTTTCAACTTTCCATTTTTCCAACCCGGAATTAATATCTACACCAATTATCAAGCCTTTATCATTCCCAAGTACAGCAATTCCATCTCCAATGGCACAGGTTGAGTGTACCTGTGCTTTTGTATTCAGCTTCCAGATCTTGGTTCCTGTATTTTGATCAACTTTATAAAAGTAACCGTTTAATCCGCTGAAGTAAACATAACCATCTTTAAGAATCGGTGAAGTTTGAATATCACCGTAATTTTTTCTCCAGTTAATTTTACCTAAGGTAAGATCATATGAAGCAAGCGAAAATTTTTTATCACCTGCATATGTGACTATTACATCATTCCCTATAATTAAAGGAGCCGTACTGCAATCTTTTCCAAGAAATTTCAGGTTGCCAATTTTACCGCCTGTTTTAACATCAAATGTAAAAAGCTCACCCTGAAGGGCATTAACAAATAAAACAGCATCAGATGCGGTAATACCATTTGGTCCTACACCGCCTTCAATATTATAGTCCCACATTAAATTTAACGGAGGAGCAAGTGTGAACTTTGAAACATGCTGCTGTTCCGGCGAGCCGCCTGACATTATCCAGTCATCCGGATTCACCTTAATTTCCTTATCAACTGTAATGCCCGAGCATGCCGTAAATAGCGAACATGCTGAAATTACAATCAGAATTACAAAGGTATATTTGCTTAAAACTTTTAATTTCATAGCATAATTTAACAAACTGATATGTATTTTGAAAGGGTTTAATTAAAAATTATTAATTTATTCACTTTAATCAAAAATCCCGCTTTCGTGCCTTCAGAAGGAAGGAAAGCAGGAATAAAGAACAGGAATTATTTCACTAATATCATTTTCTTAGTATCTGTAAAATTACCAGCAGTTAATTTATAAAAATATACACCACTTGCCAGACTGTTTGCACCAAAACTTACTTCATAAACCCCTGTTTTTTGATTTCCACTAACAAGATTAGCAACTAATTTTCCGGTTATATCAAAAACATTTAATGATACTTCATGGTTTAATTCTGTATTTCCGGATAATGAATATTTAATCTTTGTTTCTGGGTTAAACGGGTTAGGATAATTCTGTGATAAATTAAATTTCACCGGTGTTTCGTTTAAACTTATAATCCCAACAGGTGGTAAACTAGTTGCAAATGCGCTTCTTCCATGTGTCCATACAACAAGTTTTCTGGTTCCGTTGTGCAATGTAAGGTCATGGCAAGGTACATTTGATGGTATTCCGGTACCATAAACTGACCAGCTGCCGCCATCATTTGTACTTATCATAACACCAACATCAGTTGCAAGGTATAATGTTGCCAGAAATGCCGGGTCTATTACAATATCATTTACAGGAGCATTTGGCAGATTACTGGTAATTGAAGTCCATGTTGAGCCATAGTTTGTTGTTTTAAACACATGCGCACCGGTTGAATCAACCTTATAACCGGATAAAGTAACATAACAAATATTTGCAAGATCAGGATGTACTGCAACGCGGGTTACCCATCTGTATGGTAAACCGGTATTAACTTTTGTCCAGTTGCCGCCGCCATTTGTTGTGACCCATACATTTGCATCATCTGTTCCACAGTATATAACATTAGGATTTGATTTCGAAACATCAACTGTAGTTATTGTTCCAAGATTTTGTACATGCCCGTTAGCAAGGTCAGGACTTATAGCCGTCCAGCTTGCCATACCATTTGTAGATTTATGTATCTTATATGTCCCACAGTATAATGTGAGAGGGTCATTTTTATCCATTACAAATGGCGTCATCCAGTTAGTATAAAGAAGTTCAAGCCCTGATATTGCACTAATAAAACTTGAACCGCCGTTTGTTGAGCGTACTAATCCGCCATTTTGTGATGAAGCATATACTCTTAGAGAACTATTGTAATCAACAAGACAGTAGAAACCATCACCGCCATTTATACTTTGCCAGTTGCCTAATCCGCCGGTCGTTCTGTTTGTGCCGTTATCCTGCGCGCCGCCTAATATTGTGTTTGGATTATTATTATCAATTTCACCTGCATAAAATTGCGTTATTGGCAGTGAATTACTTGCCAGCCATGAAGTTCCTCCATTACTTGAATAATCAATACCACCGTCATTACCAATTACTATAAAGTTTGGGTCTGAAGGAGCAAACCCTACTGCATGCTGATCAACATGTGAAGCTCCAATGGACGAAAAACTTGTTCCTCCGTTAATAGAACGCTCCATATTCAATCCTCCACAAATTACGTTATTGGCATTATTAGGATTCACTTTACATATCCTGTTAAACCAAGCATAATTTGATGAACCTGCTGCGCCTGAATTTATTAAAGACCAGTTTGCGCCGCCATCAATTGATTTATATACTCCTCTTGTATTACCGTTTGCAAAAGCAGTTAAAGCATAAATAACCTGTGTATTAGTTGCGCACATATCAAGCGAAATCCTTCCCATATCCGAAGCGTTGGAAGGGAAACCACCGGATACAACGCTCCAGTTAGTTCCGCTGTTTGTTGTAACATATAAAGCTGTCATAGGACCACCATACTTAATGTAATCTTCTCTGCGCTGTCTTTCCCACATTGCTGCAAATAGTTTGTTAGGATTTGTAGGGTCAATAATTACATCTATTGCACCAACTGAATCCGAGAGATACAAAGACTGCACCCAGCTTGTGCCGCCATTAATTGATTTATATATTCCGCGTTCAGTATTCTTTCTTCGGGTTGAGCCCACCGCTGCTGCATAAATTATCTGTGTATTGGTAGGGTTAATAACAACATTACCAAAGCTGTATGTATTAGTAAGTCCAATTAAGCTCCATGTATTACCGGCATCTGTTGATTTATACATCCCTGTTCCTGGATAGTAGCTGCGCAGTGAGTTTGATTCACCTGTACCGCAATAAATTACATTCGCATTTGCCGGGTCAATTGCCAATGCGCCAATTGAAGATGTGTTCTGATTATCAAAAACACTTACCCAACTTTGGCAAAAGTTGGTTGTCTTCCATATACCGCCGTTTGCTGTTCCTATATAAACTATTTGAGGGTTTGTTGGGTGAATGACAATTGTCGTAATTCTGCCTTCAATATTTGTCGGACCTGCAAGGAGCCATGGCAAAGGCATTGCATCGTAAACAGGCATTTGTTTAACATAGTTAATTGCTTCAGAATATTTATTCTGAGGAATTTCATCAAACGGGAAAGCCCTTTGTTTTTCAAACCAGTCATCTGCAGGCGCGCCCGGGATCTTACCTTTTGTTC
>JANPBV010000342.1:0-4793 GCA_031430615.1 Ignavibacteria bacterium
TGAAGATACTTCCTAAAATTCCCATTTTGATTTAGTTAAATTAATTATAACTGTTTTTAAATAAAAGACTGCAAACATGATTTTTTATGGAAAAAATAACCTGAATGTTTCAAATTATGTTTCTGAAATTCCCTATATCATACAATTTTAGCGCGCCTCTTGGCCGCATTAACCCATGCTAACGTATGAACTTCCGCTAGAGTTACCTGAATACGAAGAGGAAGGCTTTGACCTCCGGAAAGCTGAAAATATCATCCATATACTGAAAAAAAACATTACAATTCCTGCGACTCCCAGCATAATTGGAGTCATCCATTTTTCCATAAATGAATTAATAAATACATCTTTGGGTTTGCCTTCGGGGTACAGTAATTCAACCTTATCTCCGGTTTTATAAACCGGCGGGTCGCTTGAGACAGTTGACTCGAATGTATGCTCGGTTCCCGCTCTATCGGTAAATTTAATTACCGGCGCCCAGGTTATTCCTGCATCCTGATTTGAGGGAATTTCACGCATTCTAAGAACGGTACCTTCTGTTTTAACAAAACTGGTTCCGTCTATCTTATTTTTTACTGTTACATAGCCCCAGCCTATTAGCGCAATGCCTGCTGTAAGAAACACAAGGCTCATTAAACCATACCCTATTCTTCTGCCAATACTGTAAACGCTGTTTACGGTATTAATTGTTTTATCAATTGCTTTGTCATATTTTTCTATGTCCATTTTTTTCTCCTTTTCTGATTGTCATACCTGCGCCATGCCTGCGGCAGGCAGGAAAGCAGGTATCCAGACTTTAATTTATATAATGCCCTTATGTACGAAACTTAAATATCTATCAAGAAGAATGTTGTCCTCAAACACTTTTAGATTCTTCGTTCGCTTCGCTCTCTCAGAATTGAAATTACTTCACCAAAATCATTTTCTTCACATCACTGAATCCATCTGCTTCAAGCTTATAAAAATAAGTACCCGAAGCCAAATTACTGCCGTCAAAATCAACATTGTAAACCCCGGGCATTAGCTCCTCTTTTACAAGAACGGCAGTTTCCCTTCCTGTTATATCATATACCTTCAGCGAAACAAAACCGAACTTTGCAATATTCAATGAAATATTTGTTTTTGGGTTAAACGGATTCGGGTAATTTTGTCCCATACTGAATTTCTCCGGTATTTCTGATGAAATATTTTGTATACCAATCACAGGTGAGTTATTGATCTGCAGCCCCCACGCCATTAATTGCCCGGTCTCAAGCCCCGATGCATCTTGTATCCTCAGCCTCCACACACCGGCTGCGTTATTACCGCTGAATGCGCCGTTCAAATTTGCCTGTGGTTTTACATTTGAAAGTACGTGTATGTATCTATTACTTACAAGCGAGCTATCAGCCTGATCATCAAAAATAGTGGTAAAGTTCAATCCCGTAGCCAGGCTAATATACCCGTTCATAACCTGAACAGACTGACCTGTGGGAGAAATGAGCGTTACCTGTAACTGTTCACCTGCGCCATGTAGAAAGCTTAAGTACAAATTTACATCATTTATATTTACATTATCCGGGATTGTGATCGAATCATCTATCATTGAGCCTGATGAACCTGTTTCGGGAATCCTTCTGTTAGAGGGTTTTTTGTAGAACCCTTCATGAAAATTTATGTTATCTGCTCTCATTAAGGGACTACTGCGATGGTTTGTATTAGTTGAACTTGTAAAGTATGTATTACCTCTTAATAAAAATACCTGGAAGTTCTTGCTCGCCCATGCAGAGCCGTCAAAATTGAAGACAAAACCCTCGCCTGCCGGAGCGTTTGCTTCATCAATTGATTCAAACATGAATTTTTTTATATCAGCCTGTGAACGCTCAAATTTAAATACCCTTGCCTCATCAATAACTCCGTTAAACCCCCTACCAATATATAGTGAATCCGTGCTGCCCTGTGGCGTACCCGTTGAGCCGTAAAATGCGTCAAGATTACCGTTAATGTAAAGTGACGAAGTACCTGACGCGGAAACTACCCACGCAATATGATACCACTTGTTGTATTCAATTATTGACGAGCTTTCACTGAACACAGAATTATTAATAGAGAAACCTATTTTTTGCAGTGCGTTAACCTGCATTCTGTAACCGTTACTGCCAATTGCGTTTTTATGAAAAATATAGTTGACATCCATTGAAGGTCCGGCGACATTTATCCATGCCTCAAGTGTCATTGCCCCAATTACGTTATTGAGTGCATTTGAAGGTATGGCTGCATAAGAATCATAATTTCCCTCGAGCAGTAATCCTTCATTCCCGCTAAGATATGTTGAAGGCCTGTTGCTGAAATCTACCGCAGTAACTCCGCGGTTATATGCAGGGTTTGATGAAATAGGATTCAGCGAAAGATCCTGTATCACAAAATGATTGCCTGAGCTGTTCACCCTTTGGAACGGCATTGAAAAAAGAAGCGATGTGTACTTTCCGCTTGAGAGGCTTAATGATGTCCTGAAATTCCTTCTGATATCTTCAGGTGCAACAGCTTTTGTCCATATTCTTACCTCATCTATCATTCCTGTAAAAGTGTTTGTACTATATTTTCCTATAAAAAGTGAATCAGCGTTGGTATTCGGAGTGCTGTTGATTATGCTTATCAATGATGCTTCTTCCAATCCGTTCACGAAAATTTTATATCCATTATTTGATACGTTGTATGATCCTGCAATATGGCTCCATTTACCCTGTGGTATAACCGATGTGCTTGTTATTCTGTTTATGCCGTTGGTGCCAAGCGATACTGTTCCGTTTGAGTTAAGACGGAGGTAATATCCGTTTGAAGCATTGCCTTTAAATACAATGTTCCTTATCCCCGTGTTTGTTTGGGGATAAACCCACGCTTCAATAGTAACACTGCCTACAATATTCAGCGAAAGTGTGTTTGGACAGGCAATGTATGAGCCGTTTTCAAATTTTGCAGCCTGGTTCCAGAACATCTGCGCATGAAGGCTTCCCGAAAGCAGCATCAGGCTTAAGATTATTGTTGCAATTTTTTTTCCGCCTAAGGCGGATTTCATTTTGTTCAACATGATTTTTTACTCCTTTTATGTTATTGATTATTTTATTTTTCACTTTCAGAATCTAAATCAGAATCTAATTCCCCTCTTGAGAGGGGCGGATTCTTGCCTTACTTCGCAAAGCGAAGGAAGGTGTCACTCCGAAGGAGTGACGGGTGTGTTGATAGCTACTTCACCAACACTCCCGATAAATCGGGATTTCAAAAATAACTTCGTTATTTTATCAACATCATTTTTTTTGTATCAGTAAAATCGCCAGCAGTTATTCTGTAAAAATAAGTTCCGTCCCGCAGAGCGGGATTTCATTCCGGTTTTACCGGAATTCAACTCGCTATTTAACGAGAATCATTTTTTTAGTTTCGGTATATGTTCCGGCTTCAAACTTGTAAAAATAAGTACCGCTTGCCAAATTACTGCCATCAAAATCAACATTATACACTCCTGCATTTAGATTTTCATTCACAAGTACTGCAACTTCTTTCCCGGATATATCATAAACCTTTACTGAAGCAAATCCGGAGTGCGCAATCCGCAATTTGAAATTTGTAGTGGGATTAAACGGATTCGGGTAATTCTGTCCAAGCTCAAAACCCTCCGGTACTTCTGTACCAATTGGCGTAATACCAATTGGCTGTGAATACTTTACCGTAAGGTAGTCAAGCCCGCTAACGCTGCCGGTTGCATGACCCGTTACATATACGTTTCCATTTGTTCCGCACTTCACCATTACGGCATTATCGTTTCCCGAGAGACTGCTCTCATATAAAATTGACCACAACACATCACCTGTAGGTGAATACTTTATCGTGCCGTAATCTACATCACTGCCGCTGCTGATGGTTGTGCCGGTTACATAAATATTTCCTGTTTGGTCTATATCTATTGATGATGCTTTATCGTCCACCCCAACCAGCCCGCTGTTAAATATTTTTGTCCATAGCTGGTCTCCGTTTGAATTATACTTAAGGGTTACGTAATCAAATGATGCTGTATTTGATCCGGTGCAGTATCCCGTTATGTACACATTGCCCGTGTTATCGCTGACTATACCAACCGGCACATCTTCTGTAGACGCGGTTCTGTTATATCTTTTAAGCCACTGCTGAACGCCTGCGTTGTTATATTTTATTGTTGTGTAATCTTTACCCGCTAAAGCAACTGAACTTCCAGTGACAATTACACTACCCTGCTGGTCAACGGTAAGCCCAACAGCTTCATCCGTACCGCCGCCTTGATACCTGGCTGACCAAAGCAGTGTACCCGCTGAATTGAATTTTACAGTTGCAAAATCATCACTTGCCGAACCCCTGCTTCTTCCTGTTGCGTATATATTTCCGCTGTTATCCATTATCATCACATTCATAAAATCATTTCCGCTTTCCGGACCGTTGTATGTTTTGACCCATACCTGCGAGCCTGCTGCTGAATATTTTACGATTGTGTAGTCTATTCCTGTTGTTGTTCCTGATGACCACCCACCCGCATAAACATTTCCTGAGGCATCAACAGCAATTGATACGGGTGCGTCATCATCATTATTGGTTCCGTTATAGCGTTGTAGCCAAAGCTGTGTACCCGATGCATCATATTTTATTGTTGCAAAGTCTGTTCCGGTACTGTTGCCAAAACTTCTGCCGGTAACATAAACGTTTCCCGCATTATCAACGGCAATTGCAGTTCCATAATCACCATCGTTTGCAGGACCGTTATAAACTGCCAGCCAAAGTACCGTGCCTTCGGG
>JANPBV010000343.1:0-5917 GCA_031430615.1 Ignavibacteria bacterium
AAAGGCAGAAAAGATAATAAAAAGTTTTTGACAATTGATGAGGCAAGAAATAAAGGTTTAAAAATTGATTGGTCAAAATCCAAACTTACAAAGCCAAGATTTACGGGTAATAAAGTATTTGATGATTTCCCCTTAGAGAAAATAAGAGAAAAGATAGATTGGACGCCATTTTTCCAGACGTGGGAAATGAAGGGCAAGTACCCAAAGATATTTGATGATGCAACATATGGTATTGAGGCAAAGAAATTATTCGATGATGCTAACAAACTACTTGATGATATAATTGTAAATAAGTGGCTGAAGGCAAAAGCTGTAATTGGTTTGTATCCGGCTAATTCACAGGGTGATGATATAGTGCTATATACGAATGATAAAAGGAAAGAAGTTATAACCACACTGCATACATTAAGACAGCAGGCTGAGAAAACAAACCAGGAGCGATACATTGCGCTTTCTGATTTTATTGCTCCAATAGGTAATGGAGCAAATGATTACATTGGCTCGTTTGCAGTTACAACGGGCTTAGGAATTGAAGCATTGCTCGAAAAATTCGCAAATGAGCATGATGACTATAACAGTATAATGACAAAAGCGCTCGCTGATAGGCTTGCCGAAGCATTCGCAGAATTAATGCATGAGCTTATCCGTAAGGAATTCTGGGGCTATGCTAAAGATGAAAATTTGAGATATGAGGATATCATAGCAGAAAAATATCATGGTATCAGACCTGCGCCGGGATATCCCGCACAGCCTGACCACACAGAGAAACAATTGATATTCGACCTTCTTGAAGCTGGGGAGAATACAGGAATAAAACTGACAGAAAGCTTTGCGATGTACCCGGCTTCATCTGTGAGCGGGTTATATTTTTCTCACCCCGAAGCGAAATATTTTAATGTTGGCAAAATAAACAGAGACCAGGTCGAAGAATACGCCCAAAGGAAAAATATGCCGATAGAAGAAATTGAAAGATGGCTTGCACCGATTCTGGCTTACGAGAGAACTGAAAAAGAAGTAATATAAATATTATTTTATGGCAATAATAAAATCAAAAACTCTGAATCCCAAAAGAAGCGCCTCTAAGCTTCTAAAAGATCTGCCTGACACTTGTTCATATGAAGATATTCAGTATCATTTATATGTTCTTCAGAAAATAGAAAAAGGTTTAGTTGATGTTGAAAATGACAAAACATACACAACTGATCAAATGAAAATGAAACTGAAGAGATGGATACGAAAGTAGTTTGGACAGAACAATCATTTAAAGATATTGACTCAATTTGTGAATATATAAGCAGAGATTCAAAGTTTTATGCTTATACATTTGCAGATAAGTTGTTTGAAGCAGGTGAGGGTTTAAATAAATATTCTCAAAGAGGAAGAATTGTTCCCGAATTACTTAAGGAAAATATACGGGAAATATTTATTAATGATTACAGAATGATATACAAAGTAAAGGATGAGTATGTTGAAATACTTACTGTTATTCACGGTAAAAGATCTATTAAAAAAAGTTTAAAAAAATATAAATAAAAGTTGTATCATAATTTTATTAAATGGTAACTAAGTGTGTATGTTCTGATATATTATTTTCCGAAATTAAAGTTAAAGCTGATAAAAATGGAGTTAAGAACATCGAAGAGCTGAGAAAACATGTCACTTTGGGTGAAAATTGCAGATTATGCATCCCTTATATAGAATTGATGTTTAAAACAGGCAGAACAGAATTTGAATATACAGAAGTGACAGGGGATAGTAATTGAATAAAATTATTGCGGTTATCGGAATGTGCGGCTCAGGCAAAAGTGAAGCTGTGAAGTTCTTTGTTGATAGCGGCTACAAGCGAGTTTATTTTGGCGAGGTTGTTATGAATGAAATGAAAAGACTTGGTTTAGAGGTCAATGAGCAGAATGAAAGGGCAACAAGAGAGAACCTTCGAAAGGAATTCGGCATGGGCGCTATGGCTGTAAAATCATTACCAATTATAGAAGATTTTATGAAGCATAATAACGTTGTCATTGAAAGCCTTTACTCATGGGAAGAGTTTAAGATACTTAAAAATGAATTCGGTGAAGCATTCAAACTTTTAAATATATACACTACAAAAGCTTTAAGGTATGATAGACTTGCAAAAAGACCATTCAGACCGCTGACGAATGAAGAATCAAAAAGCCGTGATATAAGTGAGATCGAGAAGCTTGATAAAGGCGGTCCGATAGCTTATGCTGATTATTTGGTTTTGAATGTCGGCTCGCTTGATGAGATGAATGTTGAGTTGAAGAAGTACGTTTAGCAATTATGCACAGACAGGCCTAAAGGTCACGCAAATGTCTGTGCCACTATTATTATATGAAAAGACAGGATTACATTTCGTGGGATGAGTATTTTATGGGTATTGCGCTCCTTTCCGCAAAGCGGAGCAAGGATCCCAGCACCCAGGTTGGGGCATGTATTGTCAATCAGTACAGCAAAATTGTTGGTATCGGTTACAATGGCTTCCCGATTGGCTGTGATGATGATGCCCTGCCCTGGGGAAAAACATCAGAAAATACCAACGATACTAAATATCCGTACGTGGTGCATGCAGAAGCAAATGCGATACTTAACTCAACTAAAGACCTGCATGGCGCAAGAGTATATGTTGCTTTATTCCCGTGTAATGAATGCACAAAGCTAATAATTCAATCAGGCATTAAGGAAATTATTTATCTCTCAGATAAGTATAAGGATACCGATAGTGTAAAAGCTTCAAAGAAAATGCTTGATTTGGCGAAAGTTACTTACAGGCAGCTTGATCTTGGCGATAAAAAAATTGAAATAGATTTTACAATAGATAAGTAGGTAACCCCGGCTATGGATAAGAATAAAGTAACAATGGAAGATGCAAAGAAAGCCGGCGGGAAGAAATACAGGGAAAAAGTGCAAAAGGTTTTAGAGGAATACGAAAAATTACCCGACGATAAAAAACACCAGTCACATTTATATTACGGCTACGGAAAAGGCAAGACTACAGCCGCTATGGGGCTTGCATTCCGAGCTCTCGGGGCTGGTTTGTCTGTCGCAATTGTTGAGTTCGATAAAGGGTTTGACCAGACGAAAGAGCATTATTATGAACGAAGGATTTTCTTTAAATTAAAGGAACTTGGATATCCCGTTGAGATGTTTTCAAGCGGATGCGAAAGAATGAATGAAGACGGGACTTTCCGTTTTAAAAATGCTGAAGAGGATTTTGTAGAGGCAAAAAGAGCACTTAATATAGTACGTGATCTTATTACAAACGGTAAGCAGGATGTATTAGTACTTGATGAGTTTGTTGCTGCCTCGAATTATCACTTAATAGAAGAAAAAGATGTGTTTGAAATATTAGATCTATATGATAAGAACAGAAGATTTGAGCTGATTATTACAGGACATAAGCTCTTTGATGGGCTTGAAGAGAGAATTGACTTAATTACCGAGAACAGGAAAGTGAAACATTATTTTGATAAAGGCATACAGGCAAGAAAAGGGATAGAATACTAAACGTGAAACCTTCCTTCGCTCGCGCTCAGTAAGGCAGGCGTGAAATGCAAAATGTTTAATGATAAAAAAGAACCATATCCAGTGTAAATCGAATAACCAAATCTTATGATATGAAAAAAATAATGTTTTTATTAGTATTATCAACATTTTTAACCCTTTTGTTATTATTTAATGCTTGCAGTGATTCAACCGCACCCATTATATCAAATGAAAGTAATCCGTTAAAGGGTGCTTATATACTATACTATAGTCCTGCAACAGGGAGTGATTATGCGTTTTATGATGCCGCAAAGGATTCTGTTACAAATTTTGTATATACATCAAATAATCCGGGGTTAAAACTTAATGTAAACCCGGGTGAAATGAAACTTAATTCTGATAGAAAACTATATATTACTACACTTGGTATACCGGGCAATAATGGCACAATCTATAAAATCGATCCGGAAACAAATGGAGTAATGGATTCTTTGCGTTTTGGAGCAAGTCCTTTTGGATTTGCTATAAACAATAACAGGATAGTCGTATCTAATTCAGGAAGCAATAAAGTTACAATTCTTGATCTCGATTTTAATATCATTAATGATACCATACAGGTTGGACCGGAACCGAAAAATGTTTTATATGGATTCAATAAATATATTATAAGCAGAATGCCCGGTAACACAGAACCATCACTGGCATTAATAGATGAGATAAGTAATAATGTCACAAAGATTTTTTACCCGGGTGTTCCGGTAAGTAGCATATATAATGTTAACGGGATTTTTGTATCTGTGAACAATAACAGAAATATTTACTGGATAGACCCTGAATCATTCACTACAATTGATTCATTTGCAGTACCGACAATATTTTCATCGTTAAGTAAACTGGTATTTAAAACACAAAACAGCTTTTATGTAATTGCAAACGGCAATGAAGTATGGCTGGCAACTGTAACATCGGGTACATTTACATTCACAAATATACTGCAGGCAACCTCTGATATTTTCATAAGAGCAGCTTCATATGAGCAGAATGCAAATGAATTGTATCTCACCAGCGAAACTTTTTCAGGTGGTAATACTCTTTTAATTTTAAACGGAGATAACGGAACTTTGAAAAGGGTTAAGTCATTTGCCGGGAATAGCTCAATAAGTATAGTATTCAGGTATTTTTAGTTGTAATAATATCCCTATTCCTGTAAACGATCATTCCTATTATGATAGTAATTATACATATTACCAACCCACCAAGTACATCCACAAAATAATGATATCTTAAATAGATAGTAGCCGCGATCATGCAAAATAAGTATGGCAGATAAAAGTAGAATGAACGTGAACGGAATTTCCACGAAAGGTATGTGATGAGAAATGCAGTGATTGTATGCAGGCTTGGCATCGCGTCACGCTGAACGTAAACCTGCGGATTTTTTACACCAGGTGGGATTGACTCTCCAAAATTCAGAAATCCCCTTATATATTCAGTCAAAAATACACCCGGCATTTGTGCGCTGATAGAATAAAAATCATGCAGATGAAATCGTGGTCCGTTTGCGGGAAATATCATATATAAAATATAGCTAAGATAAAAACTAAAGAACAAAATAAATATTGTGTATTTAAATTCCTTATACCTGTTCCATAAGTAAAGCTCAAGCCCGAAAACAATTATCATCGGATAGTAATAAACATACACCAGTTGAAGGAATTCCGTTAGGAATGGATTTTGAAACTGGAAAGCCCACTCGGTTGGGTTTAAACCGAATATCGCAAAATCCATTTTTATAAAGAGCGCATCCCAGTCAGCAGGCTTAAGTGTATATACTATTATATATACCTGTTTGAATATATAAACTATTACAGCAATACCGTACCAATATCTGAACAATTTAAGGGGAGAAGAATTGCTTAACCTGTTTTCACCATATTGTTCCGCTAAAATTTCATATTTACTTACAATACGGTAAATTCCCCATACCAGTATTAAATTTACAATAGTCAGAACATGCCAGTAGCCAATTTTGAAATTAAAATATAAATATATGCTGCACAGTACAAGTAATATAGCCTGTGTTACAATATCGGCGGGTGAAAGATATTTAGTTAAACGTTTGATTTATTGTGGTGATTAAATTTACATCAGCCATTTAAGTGAAAGCGTTGCAAGCGTAAGGAAAACTGTTATACCCACAACATCCTGAAATGCTGTTTCAAACGGTCCGACAGTTATAGCCGGATCGAACCCGAGTCTTTTGGAAACGAGTGGTGTAGTTGTACCAACAAAAGCTGAAATGTTTATGGAAATTAACATTGATATCCCCACGACCAAACCAAACATAGCTTTGCCAAACCAGAATCCGCCAATAAGCCCGATTATAACACCGCAGGTTGAACCTATTATCAAACTT
>JANPBV010000344.1:0-11146 GCA_031430615.1 Ignavibacteria bacterium
CCCATACATCTTCACAACATTCCCACGGTATGATTTAGTAGCATCACCCAACAGAAACAGGCAGGTTTCAGCTATTTCCTTGGGACTTACCCATGAACTGAAATCCTGATTCTGCATGCTCTCACGGTTGGCTGGTGTATCAATTACACTCGGAATTATGGAATTAAATGTAATATCATCTGCCTTATGTTCTTCAGCAAGAGTTTCCATTAAATTTACCACTCCTGCTTTGCTGAATGAGTATGCAAACTTGCCGGCAGTAGTTTCAATTGCAGGCTTAGCTCCTATTGAGACAACACGCCCGAAGTTATTTATTTTAAAGTAGGTTAAGCAATGTTTTGTAAAGAAAAATGTAGTGTAGAAATTCAGCTTTAGCTGCTCTTCAATCAGTTCTTTATCGGTATCTAGAATCATTCGTTTTGGGTGGTAGCCGCCAACAGTATTGATGAGGAAATCTATACTCTTTTCCTGTTTAACTACATTATCACAGAATTCCTTTACCTCAGCTTCATTTGTGGCATCACATGGCAAGCCGTAGCGCTTTGGGAGTCCTTTAAATTCAGTTTCATCAGACTGCTCAAATACCTTCATGAACTCCGGCATGGAACGAACAGGTACGTAGACTTTCATTCCCTGTGCCGCAAAGTGGTTGACAATTACCCTGCCTAATGCTCCAGTGCCGCCTGTTACAATTGCTACTTTATTTTTGAACATATGATTTTTTATTCTGGGACTAAAGTCCCGATTTAGGGTTTACAATTTGTCCACGACCTAAAGGTCGTGGCTACTCAATAATAATTTACCAAATATTAGCATTGCTAAACTCTTCTGCAAAGATAAGCCGCTACTTTTATACTTGAATTGCCACGACCTAAAGGTCGTGGCTACAGATAAAAAAATAATGGGCTTTAGCCCCAGTTAACACAGATATTTGAATCTGTATTTTTGATTTATTAACACAGACAGGTCACGAAGTGCTCTTCTATATGTCTGTGCTACTATTTTCTTTCACGCCTGACAGATCTTTCCTAATATTACATCTTTTGTTGAGCCGGTGACTTTGTTCATATTAGCCGGATTTCCTGAAATACATTCGTTTGCTAATACCGCAAATAAGACTGCTTCTTTATTGTGGGCTGTTATACCGTTTTGTTTTAATTTGGTCACACTTATCCCTCTGAAGTAGTTTTTCAGTGATTTCATTAAAACCGGATTTTCAGACCCACCTCCACTTACAATAAGCTCATCAATACTGCAAACAGGTTCAATGAAATTTACATAATTATGCCAAATTGTGAATGCGGTAAATTCTGTGATAGTTCTTACAAAATCATTTTTATTCAGTTTACTGAATTTATTAAGTATCTTCTTCTGAAATTCCATTCCGTAATGCTCTCTGCCGGTTGATTTTGGAGGCGCTACAGAATAGCACTTATCTATTTTTGCCAGATAAGTAAATAACTCAATGTTTACTTTCCCTTTTAAAGCAATCACGCCATTTTTATCAAACTTTTTACTGAACATGTGATACATAAAACCATCAATCAGCATATTACCCGGTCCTGTATCGAATGCAAACACATCTTTCTTAGACGCATTTTTTTTAAGAACAGTGATATTTGATATTCCACCTATATTTAACAATGCCCTGTTCCTGGTTTTATGTGTAAAGAGAATATGATCGAGATATGGTACAAGCGGGGCTCCGTCACCATCTACTGCGCAATCCGCAATGCGGAAATCGCCAACAGTAGTAATACCGGTTAAATTTGCAATTATGGATGGATCGCCAATTTGCATTGTTGATTTAACCCTGAATCCGCCAAAATTATCTTTCTCAGGTAAGTGATGTATAGTCTGTCCATGTGAGCCTATGATATCAATATTATTAGCAGTTAACCTGTTTTTCTTTAAGAGTTTTAATACTGCGTCTGAAAAAATTGCGCCCAGTATTACATTTAACCTGCATATATCTACAATTTTTGCTGTCTTCTTATCTGAGTTTTTAAATACTGCGAGTCGTATTTTTTCGGGAATCAGATGGCTTGTAAAATCAATTACTTTGATCTTAGAGTTTACACCACTTCCTGATATTTGCAATAAAATTGCATCAACTGCGTCAACAGAAGTACCGGATAACAAACCGATAACTATTTTTGTTCTTTTATTTAAAAGTCCTGATAAATTTTTCCTCATAATTACAAATTTATTTATAATATGAGCAATAAACCATACATTTCTGTAATGTCTAATCCTGTTTTCCAAATAATCTACAATTAATCAAGATTCCTGCCTTCCTGCCTGAACTGCCGTTACGGCAGGCACGGCGCAGGAATGACAAAGAGAGTGCATTGAACCCCTATTTTTTTAAAGTTATATTGCATGATAAATTAATTGAGAATATGGAATTTAAGATAAATAAAATTGACGCGGTAAAGCAGGAAGTTGAGTTTGAGCTTTCATATAGTGATTTAGCCCCATTCTTCGAAAAAGCCTTTGCAAAGTACCAAAAAAAGGCTGAAATCTCAGGTTTCAGGAAGGGAAAAGCCCCTGTTTCGATGATAAAGCGCATGTATGGTGAAATGATAGAGCAGGCTTCACTTGAAGATGTAGCAAATGATATCTATAAAAAATATCTTGACGAGAACCATGTTCACCCTTTAGGCGAAGCTCAGATGGTTGATATGGATTACGAGCCAAAACAGGTATTCAAATTCAAAATAAAATATGAGGTTAAGCCTGAATTTGAACTTGCTGATTATAAAGGTATTGAACTGAACAGAACAGTCCATGCAATTACGGAAAATACAATTGATGAAGAGGTAAAATACATTCAGTCAAAACATGTAACACATGTAGAAGCTGAAAAAGCTGATGACGATGAATATACAATCACAATGGATGTGCAGAAACTTGATGAAACCGGAACTGAAATAATTGGTCAAAGTGATAAGGATGTTAGGTTTTACCTGAATGACCCGCAGATAAATAAGGAATTCAAAGAACAGATTGAACAGATTTCTGTTGGAGATGAGCGGGTACTGATACTCCCGGGGCAGGAAGAAGGCAATATTGAAAAATATAAAGTTACCTGCAAGAAAGTTGAGAAGGTTGTATTCCCTGAACTAAATGAGGAATTCTTTAAACTTGTATTCAGAGATGAAGAATTTAAAACTGTTGAAGAATTCAGGGAGAAAGTTAAGAAAGACCTTGAAGGAATGTTCAGGAACATTTCAGAACAGGAAGTAAGGAACAATATTGTAAGCGAACTCATAAAGGTAAATGATATTACTGCACCTGATACATTGGTTGAGAATATACTTAACTCCTATGTTGAGGATATGAAGAACCAAAACCCCAAAAGGCAGCTGCCGCCTGATTTTGACGAGGAAGAATACAGGAACTCGAAAAGAGTTGAAGCAATATTACAGGTTAAATGGTACTTGATAAGAGATAAGATAATTGAGCTCGAGAAGATGGAAGTAACTGATAAGGATCTTGAGCCAATAATTGAAGCAGACGCAAAGAAATATAACCTGCCTGTTGATAAGATAAAGACAGTTTATGAAAATAATCCAGATGTTAAGTACAGGGTCTTAGATGATAAATTAATGACATTTTTACTGGATAATGCAAAGATAACAGATATTGAAAGAAAAGATGAAACTTTAAATGAAGAGAATGATGTTGAAACTGAAAAATCAGATAAAGATTCAAAGTCAAAAAAACCAAAAAAGAAAAAATAATAATTCAATTTAAACAGAAGGAAATAAATGAATTATCAGAAGATAATATCGGGCAATAAAGCCGAGATCGAAAGAGGTCTAAACGTTACAAATCAGCTTGTACCAATGGTTGTTGAGCAAACTGCCAGGGGTGAAAGAGGCATGGATATATACTCCAGGCTGCTTAGGGAAAGAATCATATTTCTCGGCTTCCCTGTTGATGACCATACAGCTAGCCTTGTAATTGCGCAGCTGCTCTTTCTTGAGTCAGAAGACGCGGATAAAGATGTAATGCTGTATATTAACTCACCGGGCGGCAGTGTAAGCGCAGGTCTTGCTATCTACGATACTATGCAGTATATAAAACCTAATATCGCTACCATATGCACCGGAATGGCTGCATCAATGGGCGCTGTGCTTCTTGCAGGCGGTACTGCCGGGAAGAGGACATCGCTCCCCCACTCAAAAATAATGATACATCAGCCTTTAGGCGGCACTCAGGGTCAGGCAACTGATATTGAAATATATACCAAGGAAATGATTAAGACCCGTGACGCGCTGTATAATATACTTTCAAAGCATACCGGCAAGGATTTTGAGACAATTAAAAAGGATTGTGACAGAGATAATTTTATGACCGCAGAGGAAGCAAAAAATTATGGTTTAATAGATAATATTCTTGAAAAAAGAGTAATAGATAAAAAGTAATTTTCAGAATAGCTCATAAAAAAAAGACTGCTAAATGCCGTCTTTTTTTATTACATTTTTCTCAATAAAAGAAATTTCTTACTTCTTCTGCTCAATAATTTTTTCGTCAGCTTCTGAATCAGATTTATTTTTTGTTGAATCTTTCTTTGTCGCCCTGCTTATCCTGTTCTCTGATTCCTCTTCGGTCTGCTTAATACTGTCTTCAGTATTATTTATCTTCTTCTTAGGCGCTACCTTCGTCTCTTGTTTAACTTCATTATTTTCCTCAATCTTTTCATTCTTCTTCTCATCACGGATATTATAAGGAGAATTTTCTGTCTCGGATTTAAGTTCACCTTTTGTTTCAGTTTTGAAATCACCCTTAGATTCCTTTTTCATAATACCATCATCACTTTTTCTCTCACCCTTTACATCCACGCCTTTATCTTTATCAAGGTCAACCGATCTCTGCATTTCTATTTTCTGTTCCTCGCTTACCCTATCAGGTTTTATTCCGGTCTCAAGAGTTCTTGAAGGATCCGGTTTTGCAAGATAATCACTTGGAGTTTCACCGGGAGGAGCGAAAAGCTCATCTGAACGTGTATCCTCTGGATTAACCGCGCTGTATTCTTTTGGGTAATTACCGCTTATATCATCTGCATCCTTTTTAACATAAATAATAAGATCACCCTGGTTTGTAGAAGAAACGAATTGCTGGGAATTTTCAGGGGAACCATTATTTAATTTGGAAAAATATGCAAAATACACAACAACAGTAATAAGCAATACAAAGGTTAAACCTAAAGCAGGAACAAATGCAGGTCTGAATAAACTTGCAAACCAACTTTTTGCAGCTGACTCGATCTTAACTTTTTGTGTTACATGCGCAATAGGATTATTGGCTTCGCTGATCCTCTGCATAAGCCTTGCTTCAAAGTCTTTTTTAGCTTTGATGCGAGGCAAGGACCTTAGGGTATCCCTTAATGTTTTATATTTTTCGTCGTCTTGTATCATTTTTGTTTCCTCCTTTCGGAGATGTAGGTCATCATTCTTCTTTATAAATATCTTTTAAAAGCACCTGGAGCTTTTCTCTGCCCCTGTTAATTCTTGACTTCACAGTACCCATCGGTAATCCGGTCATATCTACGATCTCTTCATATGAAAATTCTTCTATATCTCTTAATACAACAAGCTCCCTGTAATTTTCGTTTATCTGGTCAAGCGCTTTTTGTATGTGAGCGCTTAAAAATTTTGAATTAGCGTCAACTTCGGGTCCGCCGTATGCTTCATCCTTAATATCAAAATCTTTATTTTCATCGTCATAAACATCACTTATAGAAAAAGTCTTGTATTTTGCAGCTTTAACTACCTTCGTTTTCGCAAGATTAATAGCTATAGTGTATATCCATGTCGAGAACTTTGCTATTTCCTTGTACAGATGTTTTGAGACATATACTTTTACAAATGTATCCTGAACGATATCATCACAATCATCAAAGTTGCCAACATAGCGATAGATGTAGTTTGTAAGCCTGTCTTTATATCTGGCAACAATCTCATTATAGGCTTCAATTTCACCTTCCTGGAATCGGAAGATAAGCTCTTCATCTGTCACCTTTTTTGTAATATTTCCTTCTTTCGAAGGCGCCATCTGTATGCTATTTATTTAACGAAAAAATTGGTTTTTTGTTCCATATTACATAAATCATGTATTAATAAGCTCTTCAACCAGCGAAGCCATAAGTATCTTTGGATCGAGCATACTGGTTTTCAGCTTCTTATCAGTATCAATTATTTGGTCAAAAGATCCTATTAATGAACTGATATTCATTAGTTTATGGTAACTTTTAGCAAATTTCACCCTATCACCCCACATTTTATACTTTTGATAAATTACCCTGCTATCCATACCGTCGAGTCCGTGTGATTTAAATGAAATCAGGTCCATATAATAATTACTTATCAGTGATAACAAATATACTTCATTTAAGCCTTTGTTATTGAGCAAATTATTCAGAACTGTAAATGCTCTGTTTCTATCCTTTTTAACAATACAGGTAATTAACTCTTCTGGGGTATATTCCCTGTCATAACCGGTAAATTCAAGTATTATTTCTTTTGTGATAACAGATTCATCTTTACCAAAATCATAATTACTTATCTTTTCAATTTCAGAATTAATCAGGTCAAATGAAGATGGAATTGAAGTTAAAAACAGGTCCAGCGCATCGTTATTGATAGTGATCCCGCTCTTTAGAAATTCATTTTTCACCCAATCATACAGCTCTCTTTGTGGCATATCAGAAAAATCAAAGAAGTCATTGCCATCCTGCAGCTTTTTTTCAATGACAAACTGTGTATCAAAACAGAATAATATGTAGGAATCTTTATCTATTTTTTTTGAAAATTCCATTAACTCACTTAACTTCCGTGAATATTTTTCACACCTCTTGATAATAACAATTTTTTGAGATGAGAATAATGATGCTGAGCTATCTGCAATATCAAACAATTCCTGCATAGGGGTTTCATCGGCATATTTAAGGAAGAAGTTATCTTTGTTATCCTTTGAGCCAAATAACTTCTCCCTTAATATTTCTGCCGCTTTTGATATGAAATAATTATCCTGAGCGGCAATAAAATAAACATTCCTGATTTTACCTGCCGAAATTTCTTTTTGGAAATCCTGGAATGTACGCATTAACTGATTATTTAAATGATATTTTCTTTATTGTAACTTTTTCAATCGGATTATCTGACGCATCTTTTTTAACATCCTGAATTTTTAATGCTATATCAAGTCCTTTTGTGACTTTTCCAAACACTGTATACTGTCCGTCAAGATGTGATGCTTCACCGGTAACAATATAGAACTGACTTCCGCTTGATTCTTTCTTTGGATTTACCGCGTCACCAAGTCTTGCGCCTGCAATTGAGCCTTTTTCGTGCTTAGCTTTTATTTCTGCGGGAATTGTATAACCGGGTCCGCCTTGACCATCATTTGAACGATCACTATCCTTGGAATTGGGGTCACCTCCCTGAATCATAAAACTTGGAATAACCCTATGAAAAGTCAAACCTTCATAAAATCCTGAATTTACAAGTTTTTTGAAGTTTGCAACATGCAGTGGCGCGTCTTTTTCGAATAATTCAATCTCGATATCACCCATACTTGTTTTCATTACTACAATATTTGATTCCTTTGAGTCTTTTTTATCTTTTGTATCAGTTGAATCAGTTTTGGTAGTCATACTATCTGTTTTCTTTTGAGTGTTTTGTGTTTGTGTATTTTGAGGCTGTGTTTGAGTTTGTGTTGTATTATCCTGCTTTTTTGTATCAAGGTTTTCTGTTTTGCTATCTCCGCATATAAATGCGAAAAAACTTAAGATAAAAGCAGGTAACAACATTATTTTAAATGCGGTTAACTTCATTTTAGTAAATCTCCTTCTAGTTATGAATTATATTTAAAGTAAGTAAAATTATTATCAGTATTCCAAAAAATATTCTATATACTACAAACAATAGCATAGAGTGTTTTTTAATGTAAGAAAGTAAAAACCAAATTGACCAGTAACCAACCACTCCTGAGACAAACGTTGCAATAACAAGGCTTAACATAGCGCTTTCACCGCTTAGTAATGTTGCGCGCTGGGAGAAAAGTTCAAAAACACCGCTTAGTAAAACTGCCGGAATACTCAGCAAGAACGAAAATCTTGCAGCATCTTCACGTGTCATATTCCTGAAAAATGCGCCTGAAATAGTCGAACCGCTCCTTGAAGCCCCGGGAATCAGAGCTAAGGCTTGGAATAATCCGATTATAAATCCATCTTTATAGCTTATGTTCTGCAAATCAACTTTTTTCTTGGTGTATCTATCAGCAATATACAAAATAATTGAGAAAAAAATCAAACTACCTGCCATTATATACATGCTTCTGAATTGATTCCTTATAAGATCCTTCAATAGAAAGCCAAATATTACAATCGGAATCGTTCCAAGGCATATCATTATCAGCAACCTTGTATCTTTGCTCTTATAATTTTTAGTTTTAATGCTTAAGAACATTGCTTTTATCATATTCATAAGGTCTGTGCGGAAATAAAGGATTATAGCTATCATAGTGCCAACCTGGATTACCGCAGTATATGAAGCGCCGATATCACCCCAGCCGAAAAATGAGGGGACAATCCTTAAATGCGCTGTACTGCTGATTGGCAGGAATTCCGTTAACCCTTGAACAACACCAAGTAATATAGCTTTAAGTATTTCCTGCATTAGTTAATATTAAATAATATTCCAAGCCTTGCGCCAACTCCGTAACCTTTCAGGTTAGTATCAGTTGATAAGTTTGCAGCTTTTAAAAAGTTGCCGTTTTCATCTTTTAGCTTACCGTAAAAATTTGCGTATGCAAAACCATTGATATATAGAAAGAAATTTTCAGAAAGCTTAGGCAGCATAGTGAAATCAGCTTTAATTGAGGGTCCTGTTGAATTATATTTAAGAGTTGTTGAATTACTTATCTTATAATCAAGCTGTTGAAAGTGATACCCTATCATAGCGCCAATTTTTAAATGATACTTAGGTTTCCTTAAATTATAATTAAAAAATGCGTATGGCTGGTGATTGGTAACAGTATAATCAAAAACTGCGGGAGAAAATGTATAGCTAAATCCGCGAATGAAATAAGAATACTCAACTCCGGCTGAAATACAAGATGTTAGGTCTTGTTCAAATCCTCCAAAGAATTCTACTCCTGCGTTAAATGAATTAATGCTATCAGTAGTACTGTACGGAATACTTGCAATAAGATAATCATTGAAATCAGGTGTTATCCCGAAATTAACACCCATCCCTGTATAAAAAGATAAATGTTTCCGGAATTTCTCAGGAGTTTGTGTAAATACCGCCGAGTTAATTAGAAACAAAGCTGCGATCATTATAAATACTGATTTCTTCAATAATCAGACATCAAGATTTTTAACATATTTAGCATTTGCTTCTATAAATGCTCTGCGCGGCTCAACTTCTTCACCCATTAATGTTTCAAAAACCTTATCTGCTGCTACTGCGCTATCGATTGAAACACGCAAAATAGTTCTTGTTTCAGGATTCATAGTTGTTGACCAAAGCTGCTCCGGGTTCATTTCACCCAAACCTTTGAATCTTGATATAGAAAATCCTTTACCCTTAGTAACAACTTCACCGGTCTCACTTATTTCTGTTTCAGATGGAGCACCAGCATCTGCCAATTTATCTTTTTCAGCTTTACCGTTAATTTTAAATCTCTTTAATATCTGGTCTTTTTCAGCCTCATCGTATGCATAATGCTCTTCTTTGGCAATTTTGATTTTATATAATGGCGGCTGGGCAATATAAAGACTGCCTCTTTCAATAATTTCTTTCATATGCCTGTAGAAAAATGTAAGTAACAGCGTTCTGATATGCGAACCATCCACATCGGCATCGCACATAAGGATAACTTTACCGTATCTTAACTTACTCTCATCAAATTCATCAGAATTACCAATTCCGGCTCCAAGCGCGGTAATAATAGACCTTATTTCTTCATTTTCCAGAATTTTATTCAACCTGGCTTTTTCAACATTAAGTATCTTACCTTTTAATGGTAATATTGCCTGAAATCTTCTGTCTCTTCCCTGCTTAGCAGAACCGCCCGCAGAATCTCCCTCAACCAAATATATTTCACAAAGGTCAGGATCACTTATTGAGCAATCAGCTAATTTGCCGGGCAGCCCTGAAAACTCTAATGCATTTTTACGCCTTATAAGTTCTCTTGCTTTTCTTGCAGCTTCCCTTGCTTCAGCAGCGCGCAGGCATTTTTCAATTATCTTTTTTGCAATTGGCGGGTTCTCTTCCAGAAATTGCTGAAGCTGCTCCCCAACAATTGTTTCTACAATACTCTTAACTTCACTGTTACCAAGCTTTGTTTTGGTCTGTCCTTCAAACTGAGGCTCCGGTACCTTTGTGCTTATAACGCATGTCAAGCCTTCACGGAAATCATCACCGGTAAGCTGTATCTTATCATTTTTTATGATATTAGCTTTAGAGCCGTAATTATTAAGTGTCCTGGTAAGCGCGGTTTTAAACCCTACAAGATGCGTACCGCCTTCATGAGTGTTAATATCATTTACATAAGTAAATATATTATCGTTGTATGATTCGTTATACTGGAATGCAACTTCAACCTGCGTATTATCTCTTTCACCCTTTATGAATATCGGTTCTTTCATAAAAGATTTTCTTGATGAATCAATATACCTTACAAACTCCTTAATACCGCCCTCAAAATGGAATGTATCCTCTTTTTTGTTTCTCTCATCTTTAATAACTATTGTTACCTCTTTATTAAGGTATGCAAGCTCTCTTAAGCGGTCTTCAAGGATCTCATACTTAAAAACAACAGTATTAAAAATTGAATCATCGGGCATAAATGTGGTAGTAGTACCTGTTTCTTTTGGACCCGCTTTCCCAATTACCTTTACCGGCGCTGTAGGCACACCTGCTTCATAATCCTGTGCGAAAATTTTACCATCCAGCCTTACTTCAACCTTAAGCCATTTGCTCAATGCGTTAACCACTGATACACCTACTCCATGTAAACCGCCGGATACTTTATAAGTATTCCTGTCAAACTTACCACCGGCATTCAGCACAGTCATAACCACTTCAAGAGCTGATTTCTTTTCAGTAGGATGCATACCTGTTGGTATGCC
>JANPBV010000345.1:0-2364 GCA_031430615.1 Ignavibacteria bacterium
GGAAAGACATAATTACTTGTGTTATTCCTATATACATTAACCCCATTGTTGACGGTGCCAATTAAAAGATCACCACTTGAATTAACCTTAAGTGAGTTTACTTCAGTGCCGCTTTCGATAAGCTCAGCATTATTAATATTAGTATTATTAACCCTGAATATCCTGAAGTTTACTTTATTAGTGCCATCAAACGAAAATGCAGAGAAATACATATTGCTGCCGGATACTGCCATCCTGTATACCCCGGTTATGTATGGATTACCGTTTACAAGCGGCGCATAAGTATTCAAAGTTCCATTCTGGTAGTAAACCATCCCGCTATCTGTGCCCATAAATATCTTTGAATCAAAATAAGCTAAACAGTTTGTTTTGTTATTTTTCATAACAGAGTTGGTGGTAATAAATCCTGACCAGTTTGAAGCAATTGGAAGGTTACTATTTATGTTCGCGTACGCAATTCCATTTTTTGTTGCTGCCCATATTGTATCGTTAATTACAGCAATATCATAAATTGGGCTTGGTGAAGCCAAATTACCAAACCTGGTATATGGCTGATCGACAAACTGGAATTGAGGGATGTTAAATTTAACAATACAAAACTCCGTTGAAAAGAACATCAGGTTGTTATATTCATAAAACGCATTTATTCTTTTCGAGGGTTCAGTTGATGTACTTATATCCGTTATCTGCCTCCAGGAAGCATCGGTAGTGTTAAGAACACTTATCGATCCGTCAAAGGACCCCACCCATACAAGTCCATTATTGCCGGTAGTTATTGCGGTAAGTTCGTTTGACTTTAACCCTTCAAGCGAAGTATACTTTTTTATGTTTGATGAATTATTGGCATCAAAATTAAATAAACCACCTGATGTTGCTGCCCATACAAGATCATTCCCAAGAGAAATACCCTTGGTTTCCCTTAAGGATGTATAAATATTCCAGCCGCCATTAGTGTTTTGCGAATACGATAAACCGCAAAGCGCAAAAAATACTATAGTTAAGATTAATTTCTTCAGCATTATATTAATATTAATTTAAAAAAGAGTAGAGGTATGGTCTATATTTGGATATATGTTTGTTTATCAAATGAATATTTGATTTTATAATAAATCATATTTTTGCGGTTACAATAGGTCATTTAATGCCTGTTCAAGTTCTTCTTTAGTGTGGAAATCACTTTGTGATGTTGAGACAAATATACCCTTTTCATAAATTTTCCTGGCTTCATTTTCATCACCTAAGAGTTCATATGTTTTGCCAAGCTGGTAATAAGTTGCTATATAATTTGGATCGAGTGTCTTTAATTCTTCAAAAATATCCCTGGCGTTTTCATGTTCATTTATTGACATATATTCCAAACCCAATGCATATCTTGCAAAAGTATCATTTGGATCTGTTTGGAGCATATTCCTCAGGTTATCAATCCTGCTGCTTATCATTTTACTAATTTAAGCAACTTAATCTTAAATTAAAATTAATAAAAGTGATAAAATTTGCAACATATGTAATTACTGATGCTTAAATAGGTATTTTCTCAAGGTCTGAAGCAATATCTATATCATTTTGGGTAATTCCGCCGGCTTGATGTGTTGAAAACGATACTTCAACCTCTTTGAATTTCATCAATATATAATCAGGATGATGATTTTTCTTCTGACAAAATCCGCCAATTGCGGTTACAAAACCCATAGTTGAAGGAAAATTTTGAGTTTTATAAGTTTTTTTAATCGAGCCATCCTTATATTCCCACCCATTCAATTCTTTTAATGCATCTGTAATCTGCTGGTCTGATAATTTATCCATGATATATTTTTATTTAATCAAAAGCGGGCACTTGAGCCCGCTTTATAAAATTTTGCAACATTAAATATGTGATTATTTAACCAGGACCATTTTCTTTGTATCAGTAAAATTACCTGATACAAGTTTATAGAAATAAACACCGCTTGAAAGTGATGACGCATCAAATAAAACTGAATTTGAACCGGCATCTTTTACTTCATTAACAAGCGTTCTAACTTCTTTACCTGTTAAATCGTAAATTTTCAAAGTAACAATTCCTTTTTGAGGTAATTGGTAATTAATAATTGTTGCCGGATTAAACGGATTTGGATAATTTTGGCTAAGAGAAAATTCATATGGACTTTCAATTCCGTTATTATCAGTTAATCCATCAACCACATTTATTACAGGCAGATCTATATATGAATTACTGCTTAAATAAATATAATTATAGCCGTTATTCAATACAGGCAATACAAATGGGTTTGTACCTAAAAACCACTGGTCATCTGCATGGGTATCAAGATTTGTGATAATTATCTTAATTTTATTTCCTTTTTTAAATATATGTGAATGAGCCTG
>JANPBV010000346.1:0-1810 GCA_031430615.1 Ignavibacteria bacterium
GATAATGGCATCATTTGAATTCACCGGTAAAATTCCGTTTAGTGATGTATATTTTCATAATATTGTACGTGATGAAATGGGAAGAAAGATGAGCAAATCCCTGGGTAATTCACCCGATGTTATTGAAGTAATGAATGAGTATGGTACAGATGCGCTTCGCTTTACACTGGTTTACCTTGCGCCACAAGGTACTGATATATATTTCGCCAACGAAAAATGTGAAATAGGCAGAAACTTTGCCAATAAATTATGGAATGCTGCAAGATTCCTATTAATGAAAAAGGAGCAATCAAGAGGAGCGAACAAACCGTTTGAGCAGGATATATTTGATAAGTGGATAGCAAGCCGTCTGCAATCAACAATTAAAGCGTACTTAAAGGGGCTTAGTGAATATAAGATCAATGAAGCCTCTGCAGCGCTATATGATTTTATCTGGGGTGATTTCTGCGATTGGTACATAGAAGTACTGAAAATTAAAGCTAATGATAATCCGGATTCTGCAGAGGCAATATTTGAAAATGCAATTAATATATTTGAAGATGCAATAAAACTTCTGCACCCTGTTATGCCATTCATAACCGAGGAATTGTGGCAAGGGATTAAGGAACGAAAAGAGAACGAGAGCATTACTATAAGCGATATGCCTCGACTTAATGAAAGTTTAATTGATATGAATGCCGAGCAGAATATATTATTAATTCAGCAATTGATGACTTCGGCTCGTAACATGAGAGCAGAGATGGGTTTAAGTCCTTCGGTTAAATGTGATATTACCGTAAATTGTAAAACCAATATTGAAGCTGATCTGCTTAATTCAACAAAAAATTATATAAAAGCACTTACTAAGATTGAGGAATTTGAAGTATCAACAACAACGGATGCTCCTGTATTCAAGTCAGTAACCTCAGTAGTAGGACCTTATCAATTATACCTGAAAATTGAAGGATTGATTGATGTTGAACAGGAAAAAGCGAAACTGAATAAAGAAATTGAACGTACTGAAGGGTTTATAGCATCAGTTAACAAAAAACTTTCAAACCAGAACTTTGTGAGCAAGGCAACACCAGAAGTTGTTGAAAATGAAAAGAAAAAGCTTGAAGATAACATGCAAAAACTTGAAAAGTTAAAAGAACATTATAAATTAATTGTCAGTTAATTGTAAAATGAAAAATATTATTGTATTAGTATCATTTTTTTTTGTTTCATCGGTATTTTCTCAAAGCTTAATGCTTGAAATTTCATATTCCAGAATTGAAAATGATAAAAATAAAAGCACAAGAACCGAGAAATTCAGTATCTTAAGCAGTTCATCATCATATACGCTTGAGTACACAGGTAAATCAATGCCCAATGAAGGCAATGAAGTAAAGAACTGTGAGCTATCAACTGCAGCGATAAATGATATTATGAAATCAGTTCAGGATAATAAGGTTGCTGTGAATGAATCATTCTATGCCAAAGAAAGAACGAATGGCGAAGGAATATTCTATCTCGTAATATCAGTTAAGATGGTTTATGATGGTACACCTTACGATATACTCCTTGACGGAGAAGCTAATCTTGTGATGGAAAATAAAGTTTATCTTCATGTTATTGAGCTTATTAAAGACCTGAGAAGAATTATTAAAGATTGCTAAACTAATTCAATATCAAAATGAAAAACTTAATCATAATATTCGCTTTTTTCACATTAATATTTCTGAATGCAAGTTGCTCTATTGCTCAGGATATGACAATTGCTGTATCTTACCTGAAAGGAGAAAAAAGCAAGGATAGTCATTCAACCAGTGAAAAATTTGCAATAAGCGGA
>JANPBV010000347.1:0-6305 GCA_031430615.1 Ignavibacteria bacterium
ACAATACTCCGGAAACGAAAATTACAACCACTGGAATTTTACTAGCCGATAGTTTTTACACTAAAACACAGCCCGTTGTAATCCCTAACTTTTTAAATGGCAGTTATTTTATTCATGTAGTTACCAATGCCACCAAAAGTCCAGTTATTTCCATAATTGGTTGAGCAATATATACCCGGGAAACTGCTTGCTATTAAATAACCGTTGTTAATTTCTAGTGCCCAGGTAAGTGTTGTTGTAAAATTAGTTAAGGTCCAGTTTTCTCCAATATCGGTTGAATAATACAGACCATAATCAGAGCCGGCAAAAATTCTAATGCTATCAGATTTCAGATATCTTAAAAATAATAAGCTATCTATACTTAACCAACTTTGTCCATTATCTGAACTCCTGTATAACTTTGTACCTGTTGCAGCTAGAATATATTTATCAAAAACATTTATGGAATTAACAATTCCACTGTTTATTGTTGTTTGAAGCCATGTATTGCCCTCATTTGACGATACATAAAGACCATTGTATTGTGTTCCAGCAAATATTAAATTATCTTTTTTTTCAATACAATATATGGTGTTATTGTTTAAACGTGAATATTTCCAGCTTATTCCTTTATTAGTACTGATATATATATTTCCGTTACCAGTCGGGTCATCGTAAGTACCAATATATATTTTATTGTTATTTATTTTGATAGCATGAACAAATCCTCCGTTCATTCCGGCAGATATCTGTTCCCATTGTGAAAAACAATTAATTGAAAGTAATATCAGGGCGTATATTGTGATAATAATTCTATTCATAGGATTTTAAGAATACTTTTAAACTAACGCAAATATAACATATATTTACGGTGTTTTTTATTCATTTCGCTATCTCTCCATCTCGCTATATCGCTATTTAATCCTATAATGCCCAATAATATTCCACTCATTCAGTACATCCTCTTCGGCAACATAGCCCGGGTCGGGGAAATTATGAATGAGGTGTGGAACTCCGCCAACGGTTTTATCCGAAACTATCCCTATATGATCACCCCACCCGTCTTCATTCATATCCCACGCTACTACGTCGCCGGGCTGATATTCATCACCTTCAATTTTATTCCAGTATTTTGCGAACCAAACCATTTGCACGGGTACACGTCTTTGATCTATATTCGGGTCAGGTTTCTTGGCTGACCACCTTGTCATTGGGTAATCATTAAAATTTGATTTTATATCATTATATATTTCTTCCTGCAGGTCACACACGCCGCCCCATCTTAAGGCTCTTATTATAACTTCGGTACATACACCCATTGTTGGGTCTAAATCACCCATAGGAAAAACCTTTTTACCTGTATTAACGCCATCTTTATAGGTCAATACATAATATCCCATAGTCATATCGTAGCTGAACTTCGCCTCAAGGCATTTCTTCGCGCCCGATAAAACTTTTTTCTGGTTATCCGTTAACAGAAATTTATTTGTCACGGTTGAGTCACTTTTATTATTCGAGCCGGTGGTAGTATTTGGCTTAACATCCTGTTTTGAGCATGAAAATAGTAACGATACCGATAAATACAAAATTAATATCATATTATGTTTGGGTTTGTTTTCAATTTAGTTTTTCGGTCAGCTTGCATTGATTTCCTGAAGTCTTTTATAAAACCATGAATCTTTCGATTCTTTTAGTATCTGTTCCAGTTCGTCGTATTTATTTCTTGAATATTTTAATCTCAGGTTTACAAGCGCCATATATTTTTTAAGAAAATCTAAAACTTCTTTTCTCTGAAACTCCGGAACAGTATCATTATTACCGACATAATGCCTTAAAGAATCGACAAGCGAAATCGCGCTTTCTATATGATTAAGCGCATAATAACATTTTAAATATTCGTATTTTAAATCTTTCGTAAATACAAAATGAGACTGATCTAACTTTGAAAAATATTCAAGTGTCTTTTCGTAATTTCCTTTTATATATTCTATCTTTCCATAAAAAAAATACTCAAGGTTTATTACATGCTCCTTTGGGAGGGTACTTATATACTTCTTAAGAAATTGTTCTGCCCAGTTAGTTTCAGAAATATCCAGCGCGGTATTGAAAATGTTCCTGAAACGGTGCAGATCAACCGAGCCTGTTGCGGGATTTGCCAAAACGTCATTATTAAGCACGTCTCTGTAAACTCCAAACAACAGCTTTTGATACTCAGTTTTATCGGGTTTGCCTGCGGCAAGCTCAACACACATGGCGGCTAACCCTTTGTATAATTCGTAAAGCTCTGATTGGTGAAAAATATTTTTTTGCTCATTTAGATGCTCTTTAAGTTCAATTATAGTTCGTTTACTATAGCTTCCGTTAACCTGGTGTATAAACAAATTATATATTTTTATTTTAGGGTCATTGCTTGCTTTGGCAAAATTATCGAAATCAAATGTATTTATAAAATTATTGATAATATCTTTTTTTCCGGCTTTTACAAATGATTTTTCATTAACGTGTATTGATTGCAGGTTACTTATTAGAGTATATATAAATGAACTGATCATATACCCGCTGCTTTGAATTATCATGTCATTTGTCCTGTTCTGTAATCCCCTTTCATAATAATTGTCAATCCTGATCTCAAGCAACTCATGCAGCAGCCTGTTTTCTGTATCTGAAGAAAACGAATTATGCTTTACATAGGTTTCCGCTTCGTGGTAATATTTCTCAAATTGTTTTACCAGGCCCCTGTTGTTAGCTTCCTTTAATTTCAGAATATATTCATAATAAGGATTTTTTTTTAGCGCTCTTTGCAATAAATATTCTTCAGCTTCTATTGTCATATCTGAAATAAGCTTTCTGTACAATGAGATGTTAAAATCCCTGTTTTTATAGATCAACGTAAAAACGTTTTCGGCTGTAAATTTACCGGGTTCAAATTCAGGATAAAATTTTTTCAGAGCAAGGTAAAGCGGCTTTAGGTTTCTGCCGGAAGAAAAAAATGGAGAATCTATAAACTTTTCAAACTCTTTAAACTCTTCTTTTGAAAAAGTTTTTAAAATCGCTGTTAGTTTAATTTCTCTCATAACTTTTTTGCCGCTGTTTTAATGTCCCATTATTTCCGTAAAAAAGCCAGAAAACTTGTTAAAATCAAGCAATTTTACAATAACTTAAGCTTTTTTATTGTCATTTTTAACAGAATTTCTCTTTCCTGCGCCGGGCATAAGTCACTATCTTCGCAGGAGGTGCACAATTATGTGCACAAAATCCAGGGATAAAATGAAATATGAGAGCAGGTAAAAATAGTATTATTACTACATCAAAGGGTTACCGTCTTAAGCCATCAACTCATAACCTGATAAAAAAAATTCAGACGCATTTAAACAGTACGCAGGATAAAGTAATAAGAGCGGCAATGAAGCTGTACTTCATCCATTTGAAGAAGTAAAATTTAATAATGTACCAAAAGGAGAAGCATTATGAATAATAAAACTGCATTAATAATTAATTTTAAAGTTATTAAAATATTTATTTCAATATTTGTGCTTTCTGTTTGTGCAATATCTGTTCAGGCTCAAAATGACAGTCTTCACAAAAATTACATTGATACCGCTAATTACACAAAAATGCGTGATAGCCTTATGAAGGTTTACTCTCAGCAGCAAAAAGACTATGAGAAAATGACTAAACAGCAGGAGAGCAAACAGCGCGGACTTGGAAGCAATTTCTTCGGGCTGAATCTGGATGTTATTTTTGGTGTCGGTATATCAAACACACAATTTGATGTCAACGGGGATACTACCGGATTAAGCAATGCAAATTCAAAAACGGGACCCATGGTAGGTGTGAATGTAAATTTCAATCTATTAGGGATTGCGTTAGGCACAGGGTTTAATTATTCATCAAAGGGATTTTCAACAGGCGGCTCGGGGCAGGGTAACGCAAATTACATTAACATACCGCTTATGTTCGCCTTCAATTTTGATGTGGGTACTAAAGTGCAGATAGATCTTGCCGCCGGTCCTTATGTTGGCATACTTCTCTCCCAGGAAAAGAACCAATACTACCAGCTTAGCAATATTGATCTCGGCATCGTTGCCACCGTTCAGGGAAATTATTTCTTCAATCGCTTTTGGGGAGCGCTGCTTGGAGTAAAGTATGAGCACGGAGGATTGAACGATTTGATAGATAAAGGTTCTGCGAACAATTACGTAAGCTCTGTTAAAGCACGCAACTGGTTTATTTATTCAGGTATCAAATTTGTACTGTAAAAATTAAAGTTAGATAAGAAAAGGTTCATAAATGAAAACAATAATTACATTTATCATATTAATTTTGTCTGCGCACAACTCGTTTTCACAGCTTACTATGACCAATCAGTATAACCCCATACCGGGTGATATTGATTCATATGCAATCTGTGATACCACAAATATTTCACAGGGTTCTTCGGGGGCTAATCAGGTTTGGAATTTTCTCAACCTTGTAAAAATAGATACCAGTGATGTACACTTTGTAACATCCGCATCTACGCCTTATACGGCGCAGTTTTCATCTTCAAACATTGCATCAACAAATGATAACTCATCATATAACTATTTTACCACTTCTGCTTCAAATATTCTATTCAACGGCAACGGTACTCCGGGATTGATAGTATCATATACAAATCCTCAGTTATACATGCAGTATCCGTTTACATTCAACACAAACTTTAGTGATAACTTCGGGTGTAATTACATTTCAAACGGGACGCCAACAGTAAGAACCGGTTCAACTACGGTGACAGGAGATGCATGGGGAACAATTAATTTACCTATTGGCTCTTTTGCAAATGCGCTGAGAGTAAAATATGTAACAACAACAAAGGATTCATCCAATCCGGGTACACCTGTTGTAACTATTACCGGACTTACTTCTTATGTATGGTTTGTCCCGGGTAAAAAATACCCTGTATTTGAGGTAGTTTATTCAACACTTACATTTAACGGAATACTTTTTGCAAGCACAAAGTCTATTAACTATAATCCGCGCAGCGCGGTGATCGGCATTCATCAGATATCAACGGATGTGCCGCGTGGTTTCAGCCTCTCGCAGAATTATCCAAACCCGTTTAATCCATCAACTAAAATAAAGTTTGAAATTCCCCTCTCGAAAGAGGTGTCCGCCACAGGCGGACGGGGTGTGTCAGTGAGGTTAACAGTTTACGATAACCTCGGCAGGCAAGTTGAAACACTTGTAAACCAGCAGCTCTCCCCCGGCGCATATGAAGTGGACTGGAATGCATTTGAATTTCCAAGCGGAGTTTATTATTATAGGCTATCCACAAGCGATTTTTCGGAAACAAAGAAATTAATTTTGATAAAATAACGTAGTTTTTTTTGCCCGCCTGCTGCAGTCAGGAAATCCCGCAAAGCGGGACTAATTAAATAATAATATGAAAAAAATCACTTTAGCGGTTTCGTTAATTTTATTTATAGTTTCATCGGGTCTTTACTCACAATCAAAATCAGGCACCGGCTTTATTTCCGGCGGGCATGATTCGCTTCTATTTGACGGAGCAAATGGGAATACATTCATGGATAAAAGCCCGTGCGGATGCAGAATACGAATTGCTGCCGTTGGGGGAAAAAAGGTGCACGCAAGAATATGCGAGAAACAAGTTGATGAAACTTGCGGTCAGTATGATACTTTTTATGTTAAGGTAAGAAGGGGTATCGTTTCATGGGACTCTGATATTTTGGATGGTGATACTATTTATACAGACGATTCTCCGGGATCCTGGATTGACCTCCAGCTCGATGACGGCAAGAGACTTCTCATGGGCAGGAATTCAAGTATGGTTGTTACGGGTAATTGCCAAAACAACCCAGAGGTCACTCTGCATTATGGACGTCTTTTCCTTGATCTTTCAAAAGGAAATAAAGACAATTTCATAATGACCAGAACCATAAATGGCCAGATAATCAACACGGGCACGCGTTATTCTGTCCAGTCCATTTTAG
This sequence comes from Ignavibacteria bacterium, assembly GCA_031430615.1. GTDB lineage: Bacteria > Bacteroidota > Ignavibacteria > Tepidaquicellales > OLB5 > OLB5. The sequence continues at coordinate 5,973 of JANPBV010000347.1, forward strand.
ACGGTAATAATACTATTGATATTGTAAGAGTATATGATGGCTCTGTGACATTTCAGCCAAACATGCAAAATGAGACCAATAAGAAAGAAACAGAAAAATACGCTAAAGATGCGAGCGATAAAGCAGCCCTGCTGCAAAAACTCACTGAAGATTATCAAAGCGGTAAAATAACTTTAAAGGAATATACTGATAAATTGAAGGAGATAATGGCGGGTCCGGAAATAGAAATTATGAAGACTGTTACTGTGGAAGCAGGCTACGAAAGCAGGATAAATGGCTCAGGAAATCCAACTGAACCTGTTCCATTTGATGTAAGTGAAAACCGCTGGTGGG
>JANPBV010000348.1:0-5004 GCA_031430615.1 Ignavibacteria bacterium
GGTTTACAACCCTTGATGGGTTTTACCCTGCCTCATTAAAAATAGATGAGAAAATCTATTTGGAGGTATTTCCTGACACCTGCAAATATCACTTAACTTTAGAAGAATTCTTCTACCGTGAATACGGTAAAATGAAATTAAAATTATTAATAGGCAGGTTTTTAACCTGTCTTGTCTTTACTTTTCAACTCCATGACGGTTTTGTATTTTTTGTTATACTGCTATCACCAGCAATTATCCATGAAGAAGAGTAATTCATATTTTCTTTTCCGCTTTTGCTGGATTGCCACTGGGAACTGGAAAGCCATTTCCATGTAAAATATTCTTTCGCGCAATCCGAATCACCCAAAACAGTTTGTAATAGTTTGCAACTGCCCCAATCTTTGTTATGTGTAGGCGCATGAACTACTGCAATGTAAGTCTGTACCAATGTTCTGGATGTTGAGGTGTTCGAAGTTTCAATTGCTGATTTGACTTTGATATTTCCCTCGTTCCACTCTTCGGCAAACTTGCCAAATTGTGTTGGATAGAAATTTGTATAACGTGTGCCGATTGATACTTTTGCTCCAACACCTGTCCAGTTACTGTTCAAGGACTCACCTACACAGTTTATCTGGTAAACCATCCTGATAGGTACTTTGGTTAATCCTGTTTTTGAAGGCGCTAACTCGGTATCTATATCGTCGTCAGTTATCAGGTCATTATCTCCAAATGTTCCTGTTGAACACCTGAAATCATTTGTTGTACCGTGTGACCATATCCAGATATCAAGATAATATCCTTCGTTTGACAAATCTTTTATGTACTTGAAAAAATTTGCTTTTGTAGGCTTAGCTATCACATCTGCTATTTTTTCATCTTCTTCGCTGAAATCAAGAATAGAATCTGTTTCGTCATGTTTAAGAAGGATTACTTTTTTATATCCCTGCATTGCTTTTTTAAGCTTTGTTGATTCCTGGAAAAGTGTTGTAAATTTGCTATCGCCCATATAAAAGAATACTATTGATGCAGAGCCTTTATCCACCTTTGGGCTTGTAACTTCTATTGCTGTTGGCATATAATTATTATTTTTTGATTGAGCCTACTCTTTATCAGGATTTTCGGCATTACTCCTTTGGTCTTTTTAAAGTTTATTTTGCATAATTTAAAAACGGCGTATCTGTTTCTACAACTTTACCTGATGATTTGTTTTTGAATACAAGCTTCCGGCTGCTTTTTTCGTAACCTATATCAGGATTAGAGGCACCTGTTTTTCTCACTTCACTTGGATGGTCTTCTATCATTTCCTTTTTAACATCCCTGTGGAACTCATTTATGCTTACATTTAGCATACTTGCTATTTCCGAATCATCTGGGAATACATATTCTGCTGATGCTTCAGAATATAAATTAACTGCAAATATTAAAAAAAACATCATTGCTGAAATTTTTTTGATTTTTTTCATATTTTAATTTCCTTTAAATTGTTTGTTATTTATTGTTTTTAATGATTTGTAATATGCCCTGCATGCCTGGGTTATTACTGTATCCTGGTCCGCGTTCAGGATAATTTGAAGCTTATCAATCAGTTTGTGAGTTGAAAATTTCAACCTGTAACCTTTTGATCTTTTATCTGTCTTTCTTTTTTTGTTTATCAGAACCATTTGTAGTGCACTATATCCAGCACGTTATTGTGCACAAACATACCACAACAAAACCCCCTGATGCAAAGAAAGTTTTTTGGCAAAATCACAGGGTAACAAAACTCATATTATTGTGATTTCAAACTGTGAAAATACGGTACTTGGAAGAATTATTTTAGTAAAGGAAATAAAAATAATAATTTTAGCCTCCAATAAATACAAAGGAGGCTAAAATTATAAAACTTTATATCTTGTTTAATGTGAATGTATATTCTGCATCAGTTCCGCCGCCTTTTTTATTGATTATGAATTTCATTCTAAATCTAGGAGGATCCGATTCTAGATGCATTTTTACAGCAGGCACAGAAAATGAACCATCTGAAATTATTGGTTCCCAAGTATCAGATTCATAATTTAACGCTTCAACTTTAACCTCACCTTCTCCATCACTTACAGATAGAGTATATTCGTAATCATTATCCTTTTCCAGGCCAACTTCAAATACATTTGACTTACCTGTTAATTCAAAACTTGAGTTTACTATAAATGACATAACTTTTCTCCTTTGCCTACTCTTTTTTGGATTTTCGGCTTTAATCCAGTTACCGATTTCAGTTAATTAATGATGCAGGACAATATTAATAATAGTAATATTAAATGCCAAGAAAGTATTTTGTTAATATCACAGCAGTATTTTCAGAATGTAAATAATATAACTTTTTAGAAATTAATTAACCATTGATTTTTTATGGTTTTATATTATTTGTGTTTATTATATTATTGCAAATTTCAGAACTATGGTAAAATCAAGATTAATTGCTTTATTAAGTAAATTTACAATAAAAGAATTAAAGGAATTTGAAAAATTTGTTTCATCCCCGTATTTTTCAAAGGGTCGGGATCTTAAACCATTATTTACCCAGCTAAAGAGGTATTATCCCGATTTTTCTTCGCCTGAGCTAAATGTTGAGACAATTTTTAAAAAACTTTTCCCGGGTAAAAAATTTGACAGGAAAAAATCTTCTCATGCAATGCAGGTACTGATTTCTGAACTCCTTTTATTAGCAGAAAAATTTCTAGTCCATAACAGTTTAAGCTCTCCCGCAAGGAGTTATCAGTTCAATTCCATTTTAGCAGAGTCATACCGAGAAAAAGACCTAATGGGACCTGTGTTGAAAATACTGTTAAAAAATTCCGAGCAGTTAAGCATTGAAGAAACCACTTTTGACCATTATACTAAAAGACTTGAAACGAACATGTCTGTTTCAGGGGTTTATTATACACTTAATAAATCCAAAGAAAGTTATGAGTTTTCCAGAAAGAATCTTTTATATATCTACGCTTACATATTTGATATAATGAATAAATTTACGAATGACTATTTTGTAAACAGATATACCTATAATTATCAATATTCCGGGTTTGAACTAATAAAAGCTTTTGTTGAATCATTTGATCCTGAGCTTTTTGACGCCAAGTGTGAAAAAGATGAATTTGAAACAAAGAGCGTAACCCTTTTAAATTATTATATGCTAAAATCAAGACTTGATGAGAATGATATAGAGAGCCTCACCCGTATATTTGCGATCTATTCTGATATATTTGATAATTTATCAAGGCATAGCCAATGGTTTATTTTCGCTTTGTTATTCAATAGGCTTTACGGCAGGATCAGGTTTGATACTTTTTACCTTCATAAAGCAAACGAATTAATTGATTTTGTATTTGGGAAAAAGATATTCAGCACGCATGAAAATATTAATCTTCATTTGGGCTCATATCATTCAGCACTTATGGTTAAAGCTGCATTATCAAATAGCAGTGACCTGGCTGACTTTATTAATGATTATTGCAATAAAACAGATCCTGAATATCATGATAGTCTCAGTGAGTATTCAAATGCGATGCTGAATTTTAAAAATAGTATGTACGGAGATGCATTAAAAAAGGTTTCTCAGAAGGATATTCTGAACTTTCCGCAAATAAAAATAAATAAACATAAAGTTAAGATCTGCTCTCTGTTTGAATTATCGTATTTTGAAGAAGCAATCCTTTCTATTGACTCATTTGAACATTTTTTAAGAAAAAATAAAAATGTTTCTGAAATTGTTAAAACTGAGAATCTAAAGTTTGTATCCGGTATGAAAAAATTATTGAAAATCAGGCTTGGTGATTATTCCGAGCCTGATTTTGAATTGAACAAGATAATTGAAATGAACAGAAATTCATTATTCGGTTACTGGTTTGAAGAAAAATCCGGACAAATAAACAAAAAATGAGTGAAAACTTATTGCTGATTATTTAAGCAGCCTTAGAATCAAGGTTTCCTGCCTTCGCTGTACTCTGTCAGGCAGGCATAAATAACTGCGTTATTTAATCAACAACATCTTCTTTGACTGTGTAAACTCGCCTGCAGTCAGTTTATAAAAGTATACTCCGCTCACAAATTTTGATGCTCCGCCTTCGGCGAACCAATCAATTTCGTAAGTTCCGGGTTTAAGTTCTTCGTTCACAAGTGTAGTAACTTCTCTGCCCATAACATCATAAATTGTCAGATTAACAAATCCGAATTCGGCAATCCGAAATTCGAAATTAGTAGTTGGGTTAAATGGGTTTGGGTAGTTTTGCGAAAGAGAAAATTGATTGGGTATCTCCGAATTAACATTTATTATTCCAACAACATTACCTGTTGGGTCGCGTTTGTAATATATCTCGTCGTTTCCGTCACGATTGTCATACCATACAACATGCACAACCGAGCCGGATACTGATACGGAAGGATACGTTGAATTAGCAGAGTTATTCGTAAGGCGTGTATCTGCTCCCCAGCTTACACCTCCGTCTGTCGAGCGTTTATAGTATATTTCATAATTCCCGTCACGATTGTCCTCAAATACGATATGCACAACTTGACCGGATACTGATACGGAAGGACTGCCTGAAGTAGCAGGGGCATTCGTCAGCCGTGTATCTGCTCCCCAGCTTGTTCCCCCGTCTGTAGAGCGTTTGTAATATATCTCACGGTTCCCGTCACGCTGGTCTTCCCATACAACATGCACAACTTGACCGGATACTGAGACAGAAGGTAATTCTGAAGCAGCAGAGTTATTCGTCAGCCGTGTATCTGCTTCCCAGTTATTACCTCCGTCTGTCGAGCGTTTGTAGTATATCTCAGCGTTCCCGTCACGAAGGTCCCGCCATACAACATGCACAACTGAACCGGATACCGAAACAGAAGGAAGCCATGAAATAGCAGAGTTACTCGTCAGGCGTGTATCTGCTCCCCAGTTATTACCTCCGTCTGTTGAGCGTTTGTAATATATCTCACTGTTCCCGTCACGAAAGTCCCTCCATACAACATGCACAACTTGACCGGATACTG
>JANPBV010000349.1:0-8336 GCA_031430615.1 Ignavibacteria bacterium
GCAGGAAAATTGATACAGGATAAACGGTCTTATTCTGTTTTCCTACGCCGGCATTACCCGGATCAGGTTTCTTTCCACTTGAAGTGGAAAAGGGTATACTCTCAGCCTCTTTTATTTAAAGAAGCACCCCTTAATTATGTATTACAAATATAACTTATATTTTCTATAAAATGAAACCAAATGTACTGCAAACAGTTCCCCGTACGGATACCTTATTTTAGAAGAACCATCTTTCTGTTATCGGTGAAATCGCTTGATGTAAATTTGTAAAAATACACTCCGCTCGTTAATCCTGAAGCGTCAAAGCTTATCTTATGGTTACCCAGTGCAATGACCTCATTTTACAAGTGTTCTCACTACTCTCCTGATACATCGGAAAAAACCAGGCAGATTTATGTTATACTTAATGCGCTTTACTTAACCAATATCATCTTCTTTGTATCCATGTATTCACCTGATATAAACTTATAAAAATAAACCCCGCTTGGATATGCTGAGGCGTTCCAGTCAACGGAATAAATACCCGCGCTAACATTTTCATCCACCAGCGTAGCCGCTTCTCTTCCCAATGCGTCATAAATTTTCAATGTAGCGCTGCCAGATTTCGGCAAATCAAACTTAATTTTTGTTATTGGGTTAAACGGGTTTGGATAATTCTGATGCAGGCTGAATTTACCGGGAATCTCCCCGGTATTAGTGCTTAAGCCTACAAAATTGCCTGTGGAATCACGGGTATAATAAATTTCATAATTCTCGTCGCGCAAATCGCTCCACATAGCGTGAACAATATATCCCGAAGCGGCTATTGACGGAAACCATGAGGTACCTGCGCCGGTGGAAAGCCTTGTATCGTCTGTCCATGTAATACCCTGGTCAAATGAGCGTTTAGAGTATATCTCCCAGTTTCCGTGTCTTGAGTCAAACCATACCAGATGAATTATCTCACCAGAAACAGCCATATTGGAAAACTCGGACAAACCGTAAATAGCGCTTATTAAAGTATCCTGGCTCCAGCTTACGCCTCTATTAGTTGAACGTTTGTAATATATTTTCCAATTGCCCGAATGCTGGTCGCTCCACACTAAATGTACAGCCAGCGGTGTAACCTGCAGGGATGCGTACCTTGATTCACCTGTTCTGTTTGTAAGACGCGTATCGGCTTCCCATGTTAAGCCGCCGTCAGTTGAGCGTTTGTAAAAAATTTCCGATCCCCCTTCTCCGTCACGGTTATCATGCCACGCAACATGAACATCGGTGCCTAACGCTGTTATAGTAGGCTGCATTGAATAAAATGAATTATTTGTAAGCTGCACATCCGGACCCCATGTTGAACCGTTATCAGGTGAACGCTTATACCATATCTCAAAATTTCCGGTTCGGTCATCATTCCAAACAACCTGCACAGTTGAGCCTGAAACAGTCATCGAAGGCGGAAGCGAGACTCCGCTATCGGTTGTAAGCCTTGTGTCGGTTCCCCATGTTAAGCCGGTGTCAGTTGATTTTTTATAATAAATTTCAGGGTTGCCGTCCCTCGCGTCACGCCACACTAAATGAAGCATTTGGCCATCTGTGGAAACTGAAGGATACCTTGATTCACCCGTATTGCTTGTTAAGCGGGTATCCGTGCCCCAGCTTTTCCCCTGGTTTGTTGAGCGTTTGTAGTAAATCTCATAATTTCCGTCGCGGTTATCAAACCACAGGGCATGCACCAGCTGGCCAGATGCACCAAGGCTCCATGCGTTGTTAAAAGAAGTTTCAGAGGCAAATGTATTGTTGGTCAGGCGTACTTCGGGTTCCCATTGGGAGAATGAAATCTGCAATAATAAAAATGGAGAGCAAAATATAACAAATAGTGTAGTTAATCTTTTCATTTTTATAATATTTTAGTTTTTATAAAAAGAAAATCACTGCTCTGATATAGTAAATATATATTTTTATAAATTAAAAACCAAAGACATTTTTTGCAGTTTGTTAACAAGAGGCTGGTAAAATAGTGAAAAAGTTTAACTCAACGTATAAAAATCCTCTTTTTCGTGGTTATGCAGCCTGATAAGATCTGCGCGTACCAGATTTACAAGTATCCTGCTTGCCCTGCGGTTTGATAAGTTAAGATATTCCCTGAACTGATGCAGAGTTACACGCTCATTTTTATCTAAATAATCTATCAATGCTTTTTCTTTATCGCCAAGGTTTATTATCTGCGCGGGTGAATCAGCCCTCAATTTTTTAAGTAACTTAACCGTTTCTTTTGATGCTTGCACCGATTTATCTTTAACCCTGATATATACTTTTGTTTCATCTTCATCACGCTTGCCGTTCTCAATAAGTCTGTGGGGCTTTAGTTTACTCTCGGGAATATCTACAACTATCACATCTTTTCTATATATATGCATTATATCAATAGTGAATACCAGTTCAGGTTCACAGAAGAACCTTGCGGCAAGATCGATATATTCAATTTCACCTTTTTCACTTTCAACGCCAACAACTGTTTTATCATCATCAATTCCAAACAAAATTCTACCACCGTGAGTATTGGCAAAAGCTATCATTTCTTTGGCAATCTTCTCAGGCTCTGTGAACTTACGCTTAAATTCAACCCTCTGGTTCTCACCGTTTTCTATCAGTTCATTTAATTCGTATAATGTCATAATAATAGAAGTAAATCTGTTTGGTAAAATGAAAATACTACTTTGTTTTGGAATTATCGAGGTAGCTTTGCAGCATTAAGGAAGCGGAGATTATATCAAGATTGCCTTTTATCTGTCTGTTCTTTTTTTTCATGCCTGATTCTATCATAGAATCAGCTGCCATTTTTGAAGTAAATCGTTCATCCCACCTTACAATATTAATACTATCAAATGGCGGGTTTAGTAAAGCTTTCTTTAGCTCTTCTTCAAATTTTTCAACTTCTAATGTTTGCGGGGTTTTTTCACCTTTCAGGTTAAGCGGATAACCTATGACAGCAAGGGTAATATAATCATCAATAATGATCTTCTTGATTCTTTCGATCGCGCTTTTGTTATTTTGGATAACTTCCCTGCCAAATGCAATTGTATGGGAATCATCAGAAACAGCTATTCCAATCCTTACTGAACCGTGATCTATACCTAAAATTTTGCCCATATGAATTTTTGCGCATCAAAAAAGAATAACAATAAAATGAATTTATTTTTTATAGGATAGATGACAATAAAAGATCAAACTACAAAAGTTTTATTGAAAAACTCTTGTAGTTTGAAGTAATAACTCCCTGGGGATAATTGAAGAATTAAACTAAAGGTCTTTTAAGGAATTCTTTCAGTAATTTACCGGCTTTAAAATGCATTTTCTTCCTTGCAGGAACATATACAAATTCACCGGTCTTCAGATTCCTTGCTTTTGGTTTTGGCTTGGTAATCTTAACTTCAAACACGCCAAAATCACGGATCTCTATCCTCAGGTCAGGACTTGCTGTCATAAGCAGTTCCCTTATGCTGTCAAACAATGCGTCAACAGCAGCTTTTTCTGTGATCTTTCTGCCTTCAAACTTCTTGGCAAGCTTTATCTCGATGTCCTTTTTAGTAAGCGTTCTTACACGGACCTTTTTCTCTTTTGTAGTTTCCATTTACATTCTCCCTTTAGAAATTATAAAATTATTTATTTTCAATGAATCTGTTAAAATATGATACTAATGATATTATTGACAGTACTACAGATAAAAATAGCAAAACTGTATATAAAAGTTCCGTAATTTCACTATGATAGCTAAAATAACTTCCAAACTGTCCAAATTTTGCTCCATTTGCGAAAATTGCAGATAAAATTGCCGCTCCAATACTGAATACTGCTATCTTACCCGCCCAATTTGACTGTAACACTATGTTCTTTTTAGAGCTTAAATATAAGCCACCAACCAGTATTATCACATCACGCAAAACCATGATAATAACATACCACATGGGAATTATACCTTTTATCAGGAGTATAATCACAAGCGATATTACAGATACTTTATCAGCCAAAGGATCAATTATTTTTCCAAACTCAGTTATTTGGTTTCTGCTTCTTGCTAAATAACCATCCAGCAAGTCTGAAAACCATATCAGCACTATAAAGATACAGGTCATTATGTAATTATCATTCAGCAAAAAATATACTGTAATGCCAAGTAATATAAACCTTGACATGCTGATTAAATTTGGAATGTAGAAAATTTCTTTTTTCATTAACTAAAATTTATAACCTAACATACCCTGTACTAAAGCCCCGGGGGCAAATCAAAATAGAAAGTACCAATTGCTTTCTTTAAGACTTTCTCTTTGTAAAGTCAGGTTCTATTGTTAAAGGAACATTCATTTTTAAACCGCCAATTCTATATGATACAGGATAATTATTTTCATTTAAAATTCCGGTATTAAATGAACGCCGGTTTCCAATTTGAGAAAAAACACTAAAATTAAGAACTGTAAGAAGTATTACTATATAAATTTTATACATTTACACAGCAAATATAATAAACTTAAAATTGAAAAATAATTCATTTTTTTAGCTTTTTTATTATATAGAGCATAGTTATTTTACCTAATACCTCGAAATTTATTCAAATAATGTTAAAATTCTTAACAATTACAATAATATTTATATTAATGGTTATAACTACCGCTCAGTTTAATGCTCAGTCGGCAAAAATTGATTTTGAAGAGTTTGATCTGACTAATGGTTTACATGTAATTTTACATAAAGATAATACCAACCCTATAGTTAGTGTTGATATCTGGTATCACGTTGGCGCAAAGGATGAAGATCCCGGGAGAACTGGTTTTGCTCATTTGTTTGAGCATATGATGTTCCAGGGATCTGAAAATGTAAAAAAGACCGAACATTTTAATTACATACAAAATGCAGGCGGCACACTTAACGGAACGACAAATCAGGATAGAACAAATTATTTTGAAACTGCCCCAAGTAATCAATTGGAATTATTACTATGGCTGGAATCTGATCGTATGTCAACTCTGCAGGTTACCCAGGAAAATTTTGATAACCAGCGCGAAGTTGTTAAGGAAGAAAAACGCCAGCGTTACGATAATGTCCCCTACGGCTCAAGGTGGGGTGAATTAATGAAGCGCGCTTTTAAAGGTCAAACCTATGAATGGATACCAATTGGCAGTATGGAAGATTTAAACAGCGCGGACCTGAATTATGCGCAGGAGTTCTACAGGAAATACTACTCCCCTGATAATGCCGTGCTTGTTATCTCTGGTGATATTGAATACAAGAACGCAAAAAAACAGGCTGAAAAATATTTTGGTGACATAAAGCCTGCTTACACTAAAAAGAATGCTTATCCCGAGGTAATTTTTAACCAGGGTGAAATTAAGGATATTATTTACGATAATGTTCAGCTTCCCGCCGTTTATATATGTTACAAAATTCCCGGGACAACCGATAAAGATATTCACGCGCTTGAATTGCTTTCTTTGATACTTGGTGACGGGAAAAGCTCGATGCTTTACAAAGATATTGTCTATGAAAGAAAATCGGCTAAATCAATAGGCTCATTCTTATGGGATAATGAAGTTGGCGGTTTATTTATAATAACATCAACCGGATTTAAGAATACCAATTCAGATTCATTATTAGATAATATTACGAATATTATTAACAGCGTAACAGTTAATGAAGTTAATGATATTGAGCTTGAAAAAGCAAAGAACTCGATAGAGAACGATTACACAAATAACGTACAAACCGTTATGGGTAAAGCTGACGCGCTGGCAAGCTACTGGACATATTATAAAAATACAAACCTGATAAATACCGCAGTTGGTGAGTATCTTGAAGTAACAAAGGAAAAAATTATCACAGCTGCAAAAAAATATCTTAACCAAAATAACAGGGTTGTATTAACATATCTGCCTAATCCTGATAAAGATAAGAAAGTAAACTGACTTAATGACAGAAAACGCATTTAAAGATAAAAATAATTTAGTGAATATTTCAGGACCAATAAAAACTACAGGTGAGATAAATATTACCGAGCATACTCTTGAAAATGGATTGAAGCTTATACTTACTGAAGATAACTCTATTCCGTCTGTCGCAATCAATTTGTGTTATCACGTTGGCTCAAAGGATGAAGATACCGATAAACGCGGATATGCCCATTTGTTTGAGCACCTGATGTTTGAAGGCTCCAAGAACGTTGAGCCGGGTGATTATGACAGGCTCTCTCTTCAGGCAGGATGTGAAAACAACGCTTATACAACCGAAGATAAAACTAATTATTACTTACTTGCTCCTTCACATCAATTGGAATTTGGCTTGTGGCTGGAATCTGACAGGATGCTTGAGTTTTCTGTATCGGAAGAAAGTCTTGAAATCCAAAAAGGTGTTGTAATAGAAGAAAAGAAACAGGTATTCGATAACCGTCCCTATGGAAGCGTAAGTCTCAATCTTGCGCCATTATTGTTTAATAATAACGGCTATAGCTGGGATACTATTGGTGATGAAAAAGATATTGAAACGGCAACACTTGATAACATCAAAGTATTCTATGAAAAGTACTACACTCCAAATAATGCTGTATTAACTATTGCGGGAGATATCGAGACAGGTGAAGCAATAAAGCTCACAGAAAAATACTTCGGCTCTATTCCAAAAGGTAAATTCACCGGAAGCGTAAACGGTTTTAATGATGAGCAGTTAAGAGGTGAGGTTAAGAAAATTATATATGATGATATCCAGCTTCCCGGAATATTTGGAGCATATAAACTGCCTAAGGAAGATTCAAAAGAATTTTATATTTTCGATATTATGACTGATATTCTATCCACCGGAGATAGCTCAAGATTGTACAATGAATTGGTATATCAAAAACAACTTGTTTCTGATGTAGGCTGCTGGGTTGAAGGAAGAGAGTTCTCAGGGCTGATGCATTTTTACGCAATACTGATGCCGGGTGTTGAGCTTGATGATGTACAAACTGAGTTTGACAGGATAATTGATGATGTAATAAGCGGTAAATTGAAGCAAAGTGAGCTTGATAAGATTAAGAACAGGATAGAGACAAGACATGTGTACAGGATGCAGACAATTCTCTCGAAGGCTGACATGATGTCTCATTATAAAACTTTTTATAATGACCCGCATATGATAAATACCAATATTGATAATTATATGCAGGTTTCGCTTCAGGATATACAGGAAGCAGCGGAGAAATATCTTAAAAACCGGGACAGGGTAATATTAAATTACCTGCCAAACGTTTAGCAAACAAACTATAAAGCAGTTATCAGATGATACAAAAAATAAAAATAATAATATATTTACTATTAATAATATTTATGACCAATAATACAGCAGCGCAGGATGAAAAGCTTGACAGGACAAAGCCGCCTAAACCGGGTCCGCCCAAAGATGTGCAGTTCCCCGATTATTTTGATACTACTTTAAATAACGGAATAAACGTTCTTGTAATTGAAAATAATAAAATACCCGCTGTATCTATAAGAATGGTATTCAAAGATGCAGGTTCATTTAATGACGGAGAGAAATATGGACTGGCTTCAATTACCGGTGAGATGCTTACCAAAGGAACAGCAAAACGCTCAGCAACTGAAATTGCCGAAGAAATAGATTTTATCGGCGGGAGCCTGAATGCAGGCAGTGACTGGGATGGAAGCTATATATCGCTATCGGTACTGAAAAAGCATCTAAATACCGGAATTGAAATACTCTCTGATGTAGCGCAGAACCCTGTCTTTGCTGATGATGAACTTTCGAGGGTTAAGGAGCAACGGTTATCTTCCATTCTGCAGGGAAAAGATGATGCCGGAAATTTGAGCGATAAAAAATTCAATAAAGTAGTGTATGGTGATATGCCATATTCAAATCCGGCAGAAGGTACTGAAATAACCGTAAAGAGTATTACTAATTCTGACCTCAAGGATTTTTACAAAAAGAACTATTACGCAGGAAATCTTATAATAGCATTTGTTGGTAATATCACCAAGGAAGAGGCTTTAAAGATAACGGAAGAAAAATTTTCAAACTTGCCTTTAAATGGAGCAAACAAGAAAAATTCATTTAAATATCAGCCTGCCAAAGAGAAAAACAAGGTATATGTTGTAAATAAACCAGGTGCGGTTCAATCAAGTTTAAGAGTTGGACATATTGGCATTCCAAGGAACAATCCTGACTATATTGCAGTAACAATAATGAATACTATTCTTGGGGGCTACTTTGGCTCAAGAATTAATTACAATTTGCGCGAAAAACACGGTTTCACATACGGCGCAAGAAGCGGTTTCAACCCGCATTTGCTCTCAGGTGATTTTTCTGTTGATACCGAT
>JANPBV010000350.1:0-7192 GCA_031430615.1 Ignavibacteria bacterium
CATTACCATAACCTAGTCTTAGTTTTGAAGCTTTGGCAATAAGTTTTTTTATGAACTCATCATATATCTTTTCATGAAGAATTAAGCGTGATGTTGCTGTGCATCTTTTACCTGTTGTGCCAAACGCTCCCCAAAGAACTGCATCAAGCGCCAATTCCTGGTTAGCATCATCCATTACTATCTGCGCATTCTTACCGCCAAGCTCAAGTGATACTCTTTTAAGTGATGCGCCTGCGACAGAATTGATGCGTTTACCAACATCGGTTGAACCTGTGAATGAAATTAAGTCAACATCTTCATGATTGGTAATTGCTTCACCTACGACACTCCCTTTTCCATGAACAAGATTAATTACGCCGGGAATGTAATCTTTCCCCAGAACTTCGCGCATAGCAGCATCAATAATTTCTACAAGTGTGTGAGCGGTCTTTGGAGTAAGTTCAGCAGGTTTGAATACTGCAGTGTTTCCACATACAAGAGCGGGGAAGAGCTTCCATGTTGGAATTGCCATAGGGAAGTTCCACGGTGAAATAAATCCGCCAACACCTATTGGCACTCTAAAGCTTAAATTCATTTTATTCGGAAGCTCACTTGGCGTGTTAATTCCAAATAATCTTCTGCCTTCTGAGGCGGCATAATATGCAGTATCAATGCCTTCCTGTGTATCGCCTTTTGTTTCATCAAAAACCTTGCCCATCTCTCGGGTCATCTGGAAAGATATATCATCTTTCTGTGCGAGCATCATATCACCAACTATTTTTAAAACGTCACCGCGTTTTGGAGCGGGAATAAGACGCCATTTTTCGAATGCTATCTTAGCCGCGGTTACAGCTTTATTCACATCTTCTGCTGATGAAGCTGGGAATAAGCCTATTAAGTCATCCTTATCAGCCGGATTGCGGTTTTCAATATACTGGTTTGTTGAGGGGGCAACCCACTCACCATTAATTAAGTTTAAGTATTTTTCTGACATGTAATTTATTATATGGAATTATTTGTAATAATTACAAAAATACTCATAATTTAACACTCTTAATATGAATAATTCTTTCTCAAAGCTATTGTAAAATATCACGTTTAAAGCATTTAAATGTAATAATAGCAAAGTTAAAAGTTCTCGTGCCACGAATAGAGTATTCGGCAATTATTATAAAAATAAATTATTTCAACAAAAAGTTAATTTTTATAGAAACTAGTTTCGTGGAACGAGTAAAAAGATAAAAAGATATTCGTGCGACGAAATTAGAGTTTTACAATATTAACATGTATTAATGAAATGAATATTTATTCAGCTTATTGAATCTTCTATTCGTGGCACGAAGACGATAGCATCCCTTTATAAATTGTTTAAGTTCAATTTTAAAAGTAAATTTGCAATAATAAATAAACAATTATTTTTCACTACTTCATATGGCAAAATTAAAAGGTACCGGAACCGCGCTTGTAACTCCATTTAAAAAAAATGGAACAATAGACGAAAAATCGTTAAGGGGATTAGTCGAATGGCAGATTAAGAGTAAGATTGAATTCCTTGTGCCATGCGGCTCTACGGGTGAATCAGCTACTATGACCCGTGAGGAACGCCGCCGTGTGATTGAAATTGTAGTTGACCAAAACGCAGGCCGTTTGCCGGTAATTGCTGGTACAGGTACTAATTCAACACTCGATTCCCTTGACCTCACTCACGATGCCAAAGAAGTCGGTGCTGATGCTGTACTTCTTGTAGGACCCTATTACAATAAACCCACACAGGAAGGTTTCTACCAGCATTTTAAAAGGATCGTTGAAGAATGTAATGTAAAAGCTGTATTATATAATGTTCCGGGAAGAACTGCTTCAAACATGCTGGCTGAAACTACTTTGAGAATTGCCGAAGATGTTGAAAATGTAATTGCTATTAAAGAAGCATCAAACAACCTTGAACAGATTATGCAGATAATAAAGTACAGACCTAAGGATTTTGCAGTCTTATCAGGTGAAGATTCACTAACACTCCCCATAATTACAGCAGGTGGTGATGGTGTTATAAGTGTTATATCAAATGAAGTGCCAAAAGAGTATAGTGATATGACAAGGGCAGCATTGAAAGGTGATTTAAAAAAAGCAAGGGAATTACATTACAGGCTGTTTGAATTAATGAAAGCTAATTTCCTGGAATCAAATCCAATACCGGTTAAAACAGCTTTGAATATGATGGGAATGATGGAAGATACATTAAGACTTCCACTCACCAAAATATCCAAACAAAACCGCGAAAAACTGAAGAAAGTATTGAAGGATTTGAAGTTGATATAGAAAAAGGTCATTCCCGCGCCATGCCTGCTGCAGGCAGGAAAGCGGGAATCTATTCATATTTTTTTGATTATATAAAATGAACAAGGGGCTTACAGCCACTTGTTCATTTTATATAATCAAACCCTCATTTAAAATTTACCCTATTCAAAATCATTACTTGATTATAATAATCAGCAGTGGACAAAAAAAGTCCCCCCTTCAACTGAAGGGGGGATAACGAATATTAAAATTTATTAAATGTAAATTTAACGAGATTTATATCCATTTGAAATATTTCAATGGGGGTTTTGTCGCATACTCCTATTTTACTAAAACCATTTTCTTAACGGCACTTACTCCATCATAGCTAAGCCTGTAGAAATAAACTCCACTTGGTAGACTTCCGGCATCGAACTCTACTTCGTATGAACCAGGTCTTAATTGCTGGTCAACTAAAACTTTAATCTGCTTACCTGTAATATCAAAAACTATAAGCTTTACTAGCTTCACCCCTTCGGGGGGATTGAGGGGGGTCTCGAATCTTATCTTTGTTGTGGGGTTGAATGGATTCGGTGTATTCTGATATAACGAAAACTCGTCAGGTATTTCATTCCCGATTTGTTGAATACCAAAAACATCCCAGTTCTCATAATAATATAGACCGCCTTTTACATTACCTAAAAAAAGATCAGGATCGGTATCACTATTAATATCAACTATTGCGGGTACAGTATTCTGAAAAGCATTTATACCGGCATAACTTGTTGTCACTAATGTGAAAGTTGGATTTGCAAGTGAACCTGTATTCCTGAAAAAAGCTATAGCACCAAGTCTGTTACCAACAAGCAGGTCAAGATCACCATCACCATCAAGATCACCCAGCGAAGGCGCTGCATCATTGCCGACATTTACACTCATATAGTTATTTGTGATAAACTGGTAATTAAAAACTGTTGGAGTGCCGTTATTTCTATAATATGTCAATTTACCGCTTGAATTACCCACAAGTATATCTAGGTCACCATCGTTATCAAGATCTGCCAGGCATGGCGCGCTTGCCTGTGATAAGTTCATAGTATCAAGCTGAGAAGGTGTAAATATGAAAACCGGACTGGAAAGTGTTCCTGTATTTTTGAAAAATTTAAGTTTAGCCAGCGCGTAAAATCCAACAACCATATCTTTCTTACCGTCACCATCCAGATCAGCAACAGCAGGCGCGTAATTGAAATTATTTATATTTAAAGGGAGGCTATCAGTTACAAGTGTAAATGCAGGCTGAGTGGCTGTTCCTGTATTCCTGTAAAAACCAACGGACTTATCACATCCAATAAAAATATCTTTATCACCATCATTATCAACATCCGCAAATGCAGGATAGCTGTATGAACCAATATCGGCAGATAAAATAAAATTATCTGTAATTTTAGTGAGTACAGGATTATTTACCGGACCCTGATTTTTATAGTAAACAAAGTTGTTAATGGTCTGTGAACCGATAAGGACTCCGATAAAGAAATCATTTTTATTATCACCATCAATATCATAAACACCAGGCATATTAAAACCTCCGCTGTAATATGGATTAGGTTCAGGCGCTGTGGTATCAATAAAATTCCACTGAAAATTTTGCGCAGTACCTGTATTTTTTATGAAGTATATGCTTTGACCAAACAGGTCACCCCAATACAAATCTTTATCATTATCACCGTCTATATCACCAAACGTAATCGAGCTTGCTCCATGTCTTGGGTCATCAGCGCCACCCTGAATGTTTATTCCATGCCCTTCAGGGAAGAAATCCGTTGTGAAAGTATATACAAAGTTTGCAGCGCTTCCTGTGTTTTGATAGTATGTTATTTGTCCAATTGAGCTTCCTGTAAGGAAATCAATATCTCCGTCACCATCAATATCAACCAGTGTTGGCACACATGCTGCTTCACTGTTCATATATGTATTAGTATTTGTCTTTACTCCGTATAACTGTAAAGAAAAATTGGGGTTGCTTACTGAACCGATATTTTTGAAATATCTAACACGCTGTGAATCGCCTCCGCAGAATAGATCTTTATCGCCATCACCATCAAGATCACCAAAATTAAACCAGTTTCTTACATTTAAATTCTGATACCTTGTTGTATTTAACCTGAATTGGGGAACGGTTGCGCTCCCTTCATTCCTGTAGAAATTAAGCGTTGTATCTTTATCATAAATAAAAACATCAAGGTCACCATCGTTATCAATATCGGTAAACTGGTAGCGCGGAATTTCAATGCCTCCATTAAACGGATTTACACACGTAATCCCGTTAACTATCACATTCATGCCTTCAAACCTTTGATGAAGGTTCTGAGCGAATACACCTGAGGAAAAAATTAAAACAATTGCGAAATAATTTTTCATATTATACCGAAATTATATCAAAATTTGAATTGTAACAATCTATTAAATTATGATAAAATTATACATTAATTCACTGATTTGTACTTGTTTAACAATTTATTGTTAATAAAAAATCCCGTTAAAATTAACGGGATAATAATTTATTGAAGTTATATTGAAAACTTTATTGACGCTTGATAGGCGGACGATTATGATTATTCCTTTTTTTTATCATCCTTTTTACCCGTTCACTTTTTTTAAACTTATTAGGTCTTCCTATCGTGCCTTTCTGCCCATTTGATCCCTTAAAGTTTTCCCTGCTAATGGTAATATCATTTTCGCCAACTACTGCATTTGTATTCCCTTTGGAAAATTTAAGTTTCTTCTTTTGGAATTTCTTGCCTGTCTTTTCTTCCATACGGTTAACATCTGGACCCTTATTCACAATCTTATCATCTTCGGTTTTAATCTCAGTGATTGAAGTAGAATTTTTAACCAAAGAAGAATTCTCATTCTGTTTGACAATATTAACTGAAGTGATATCACCTGCAAATGAATTGTTCTCCACAAAGACCCATTCTTTATCTTTATTCCTGTACTTATATGTTTCATCCGTAATTCCTTTTTCACTGTTCCATTTTGCCTTTGGTGATAAAGCTACCCAGCCTACATACTTATCATCATTGGTAACTTTCCACTTTACCCATGCAGGAGCCCATGTGTAACCGGGCAGCCAAACCCATCCATATTTAGGTGAATTCCACCACCTGCCATAATTATATGTTGAATTACCCCAAGTATCAGAAGATACCCATAACCAACCATGATCACTATACTCCCATTTACCGTTTACATAAGGTTTCCAGTTGCTTTCTACAGAAGGTTTCCAAATAAACAGAAAATCTTCATCAGTATTGCTTGCCATAAAATTATTCATTCCTTCGCCTTCACCATCGCTTAGGTCATCATCAATATCTTCTTTGGTTATCTGAATCCACTCACCCATAGGCGAGAGAATATCATAGAATGACTGGAATGAAACGGTGTTCATATATAAGTCTTCATCACTGGTAACGGGGTCATCAAGGGCAATATCAATGTTTTTGATTTTCTCGAGTAAGCTATCCTGATTTTGTGAAAAAAGGGTACTTGTTGCCAATAATAAAAATAACAGTGGAAGTTTGACCTGTCTTAAAAAAAACGAATATTTTTCAGCAAATATCATATTTATTGCATTTTTTGGGCGTTTCTGTAGGTTAGACAGAAATATTATGAAAATGGTTTAATCAAATATAGCTAAAAATAACAATTATTTTTTTAGGGTGATGGTTTGTAATCGCAACCTTTTTAACTGGTTTTTCCGTCAGGTTGCGTTTTCATTTTTGTAAGTGATGCTTAGTGCAGCCTTTTTCTTTTATTAAGGTATCCAAGGAGTGCTGTATCAAATGGAGTTTCAGTTGATAGAAGTACGTAATCAATATTATTTGATAGGCATGCAGTTTTATAATTATTTATGAATTCCTTAACTGCATCCTGGTATGAATTCATAACTGAAATTGGTTGTGAAAGCATTTCCTGGCTGGTTTCCATATCCTTAAATATTGTGGGTGAATCAATAGCAAAGTTCATTTCAACGGGATCTAAAACCTGGAACATTATCACTTCATTTTTTTTATACCTGAAATGTTTTAGCGCATTTATCACCGCTGTCTGGTCATCGAAAAGATCGCTGAATATTATTATTAATCCTCGGCGTTTTATTCTTTCGGCAACAATGTTTAATGCTGATGCAGTATTAGTTTTGCCAGAAGGCTGAATTGAGGATAGCTGGTTGAGAATTAATTTCAGATTCTGGCTTGTAGCCTTAGGCGGAATGAATGTTCTGATTGTTTCATCATATACAACCAGACCTGCGGCATCTTTCTGGAAATTCATTAGTACTGCCAGCGCTGCTGCTATGTATGTTGAATACTCAAGTTTTGTTATATTGCTTTTTGCAATTGCTTTGAGCTGTTCTTTCTTCCTGAATATTTTGCCGAAAGGGGATTTTGTTATAAACTCCGCTCCTGATGATTTGAAATGCATTGAGCGGCTTGAATCTACAATCAAATATGATTTTAAATTTGTTTCTTCTTCAAATTGTTTAATATAGTATCGGTCGGTTCTTCCAAGGACTTTCCAGTCAAGATACTTAAGGTCATCGCCCGGCATATACTGGCGATGCTCGGCAAATTCAACACTAAAACCATGGTAAGGACTTTTATGTAAACCGGCTATAAAACCCTCAACAACAAATTTGGCTTTAAGCTCCATATTTGCCAGCCTGGATATTACCGAGGGCTGAAGATATTTTTTATAGTCGGCTTGCAATAATTATCCGGATTAAGTTTAATTAAATAAGATCGTATAATTACCTTTAACGCCGTTATAAGATAATTTGTTTCTTCGTTTAAAATTATTGCTTTTTATCGGTGTTTGTTGTATTAATGTCAGTATTTTTATCCTGATTTGGTGTTTTCTTCTTTACTTCGTCTTTTTT
>JANPBV010000351.1:0-4540 GCA_031430615.1 Ignavibacteria bacterium
CTGATTTCTGTTGCAAATTTTTCGAGTGAACAGGCAATTAACGCAAGTGTTGTCATATATTCGGCGTGAATATCGCGCTGTATGATTTGTGTTGCAGCTTTGGCAGGTTTTAGACCGAGCTTTTTACATACATAACGCTCAACAAATGGATTCAGATGTTCATACGTACCTACTGCACCTGATATCTTACCAACTGAAACAGTTTTTATTGCTGTTTTTAATCGTACAATATCACGGTTCACTTCATCATACCATAGTGCGAATTTGAGTCCAAGTGTAACAGCCTCAGCGTGAACGCCGTGGGTTCTGCCAACCATTGGCAGATATTTATACTTTTTGGCAATCTTAGCAAGCGAAGACTTTAATCTTACGAGCTGCTTTAAGAGCAGTTCCCCTGCTTCTTTCATTTGTACTGAAAGCGCTGTATCAAGTACATCTGAGCTTGTCATTCCATAATGCACAAATCGTGAATCGGGTCCGATATAGCTGCCTACGTTGGTGAGGAATGCAATTACATCATGCTTTACAACGGCTTCAATAGCGTTTATCTTTTTTACATCAAACCTGGCTCTTGACCTGATCTTTTTAAGCGCAGAAGCAGGTACGATGCCAAGCTTATTATTTGCTTCAGAGGCAAAAATTTCAATCCTGAGCCAGATAGAGAATTTATTTTCTTCTGACCATATTTTGCCTATTTCGGGGAGAGTATATCTTTCTATCATATTACAAATTTAAGGATTTATTAATATTAAGGATAGGAAAAAAGAGAGAGCATCAGTGTAAAAAGTATGGATCCTTCGCTTCGCTCAGGATATAAAAAAACCCCGGAAATAAATTCCGGGGCGACGTGAAAGCAGGCTTTAAGTGGGGAAAGAATACTAATTGCCTGCGTTTTCAAACTCAATCGGAAACTTCTCAACATCAGTTG
This sequence comes from Ignavibacteria bacterium, assembly GCA_031430615.1. Taxonomy (GTDB): domain Bacteria; phylum Bacteroidota; class Ignavibacteria; order Tepidaquicellales; family OLB5; genus OLB5. The sequence continues at coordinate 929 of JANPBV010000351.1, forward strand.
CGACAAGCTTATTTTCTTTAATTTCATAACCTGCAAAATACCAGCTGTTATCATCCCTGCTTGTTACATAGCATTTACCCTCTTTCATAAGGAAAGCAACTTCAAGAGTAACTTCATACCATTTATAATTTTTCTTTTTTATCTTTTTGAATGATGTATTATCTACATTTTCAAAGAAATAAACATCAACAGATTTCTTAGGTGTCTTATCTTTTTCAATAACAGATAGGACAATATCATCTTTACCATCGCCTGAAAAATCACCATAAGCATAGCCAACTACCCTGATATTCCACGGCAGTTTATAGCTAAGCTCATCAAGCTGGCTTTCAGTCATTGTTTCTGACATCATACCCATGAACTCCTCAAAGTCCATATCATCCTGAGCTTTTACGTTAATGTTGGAAAATAATAGGAAAACGAATGAGAGCGCTGTTAACAGAAATATTTTTGGCATCATAGTTATATAATTAAAATTTGAGAACTTCAACGAATAACAGGACTTAAAATCTGCGGAGAGGGTGGGATTCGAACCCACGGTAGCGTTGCCGCTACAACGGTTTTCGAGACCGACCGATTCAACCACTCTCGCACCTCTCCATACAGAAAAACCCTTAAAGTAATGGAGAAGCTCTTCAAATATAATTATATTATTTAGCTATGTCAAGAGGCAAAACACTTAAAGCGCTACTTTAACTGTTTTTTAACAATGTATGACATGACTAAATCTTTGCTCTTTGAGCCTAAAAGAACGATAAAAAGTATTAAAACACTTAAAAATTCTAATAAAGCTATATAAATATAACTTATTTTTAAATAATGAGGTATATAAATATTTATAAAAAATAATGAAAAAGTTAATATTGCAGCCTTAAAAATTGAACTCCATTCATAATTTATTTTATATATTTTTTGTGAGAAGTAATACAGCGCTATAAACATTATCATATATGAAAGCATTGTGGCTATTGCAGCCCCTATTATTGAATATTGCGGTATTAGGATGAAGTTCAGAACAATATTGCTTACACACCCGGCTGCGGATGATATGATAAGATACTTTATTTTATTACTGAAAAATGACGCTACATTTAGATTCATGTATAACCCTGAAAAGAGGTAAGCAATCAGTATGTACGGAACGATTACAAGTCCTGACCAATATTTTTCATTAAGGAGTGTATAACCGCCTACATTAAGCCTTACCAAATCATCAGCAAAGAGAGAGAAGAAAAGGAATACAATTAATCCGCCATAACAAAAATATGTAAATACTTTAGAGAAAATTTCTTTATTGCTTTCATCGCTTTTTAGATTCATGAAAAATGGCGTCCATGCTACTTTGAAACCCGTGATAACCAGGTTCATCACAATACCAATCCTGTAACAGGCTGAATATATTCCCACTTCAGCTGAACCTTTGAAATATTCAAGTATGAACCTGTCAATCAGGTCAATTGAGATAAGGAATATTCCGTAATATAAAAACAAATGCGCGCTCTTAAGTAATGTTGATACTGCGCTAAGGTCAATCTTAAGTACAAAATACTTGATTGTACTGAAAAATGAGATAATAAAAAGAAATGTATATGAGACAAGGTATGAATAGAAAATAGCTTCAATTCCCATTTTATATAATATTATCAAAATGATATTGACCGCTACATTTAAGATTACGGCTAATGAATTGACAAAGGAATAAAGTTTTGACCTTTGAATGCTGTTGATGAGTATCATGGGAAAGCGGTAAAGTGAATCAGCAACAAGGATAAAAGCTAATAGCCTAATTATATATGCATTCTGAATATTTCCTGTTATTTTTAAAGAAATAAAATCAGCCAATAGGTAGATAATTAAGCTAAAAAGTACTGAACTGATAAATATTAATAGAAGGGTTGAGCTGTATATTTTGTTTTTTTGTGATTGTTCAGTGGCTTCGAGGAAATATTTCTGGAATGCGGTTTCCATACCATACAAATAAAATACTGATACAAAGAACCAGAAAGAATATATCAGAGAAAATATACCATACTCAACAGGTGGAAAATATAGGGTGTATATAGGTAAAAGTAAAAAAGGCAATAAACGGTTGAATACACTGCCTATTGTGTAGATTATTGTATCAGAGAATATTTTATGTATTTGTGATGGCAAACAGGTAATCAAATTAAAATTAAATAGAAAATAGATTAGGAAATTGTGGCTAAAGCCCAATTTTTTAGTTTAATGTATCCACGACCTAAAGGTCGTGGCAATTCAATATAGAATTATATAATCCAGAATTATTTGTTGGTCAACTGAACTCAAAAACGAGTCAGGAAATACAGTCAAACAAGACCAACAACGGTGTAATTATTATGCACTGACACAGTCAGTGCAATCCAAAAAAAACTGGAATTGCTTGTGAATATTGCAGGATAAAAAGCAACTATACTATACCGGCTTTCTGATAATACTCGGTCAATTTCGCAAAGACTGCGCTGTATGAATGATATTTATCAACCCAATTTCTTGACTGCTCTCTTTTCGCTCTTCTGATATCTTCATTTACTATGAGTTCAAGTATCTTTTCTGCCAGGTTATCTTTATCAGCAACAATAAACGGATTTTCAGGAAGCCAGGTATCCATCCCGCAATTCATACCGGTGATAGTTGGTAAGCCCATAGAGAGTGTTTCAAGAGAATTAATGCCGTAACCTGTACCTCCCCTGTTGCCTATTTGGTCTATTGCAATATGGCAAGTTTGTTTTATTTTAAGTACTTCTTCACGGGGAGTATTTTCGATAAGTACAAAATCAAAATTCGCTTTTTTGCTAACAACATCAATTGCATCAATTATTTCCTGAGTTCCTTTAACTGTTCTGTGTGTAGGAGAGTGGACTATGCGAAGCAGTTTTGATGAATTATATACTTCATTATCAATATAGCTTATATTGGAATTATCAAACGGAAAAAAAAGGAAATTTATGTTTGGATGCCTTAGCGTATGGTCATATTCAAAAGTTAAATTCAGATCACTTAGCTCATCCATTTCCCTAACAATACCTCTTGTCCTTAAGTCATCACCAAAATAGCAATTAACTATTTTTTTGCCCTTCATGTTAAATGCTTTGGCAAGATGTGAGTCACTGAAGAAATCTATACCACCATCAAAATGGATAATATTAAATTGATCGGTATTAAGTTCATCGAGCGCTTTTAGGAATTTAGGTTTATTACGGTTTTCCCTCAATTTCATATAGGCTTTTTCAGCGGGATTCTGGGGAGCAAAATATGGTAAGTGAGTCCATTTATCAATTTGTTCCTCTTTCATTTTGTTGTGTAAATTCCCCTGCTTAAATTCACGCCACTTCATAGCTACTTTACTGCGCGGTAATGGCAGGTTTAAGCAAATATCTTCGGGGAAATCATACGGGATTTTATAAAAGGTAAGGAGTCGTGATGCCATACCGAACATATTCTGCATTTTCATAACGTTGTATGGAACGCCTGCGGTATTTTCGGGTGCTATATGGAGAACTTTTTTATCCAAATATGAAGTATTAATTCAATAATCTTCAATTTAACAAATATATAATATCATTAATATTCAACAATTTATGCACAAAAAAA
>JANPBV010000352.1:0-9233 GCA_031430615.1 Ignavibacteria bacterium
TAATGAAAACAAACCTGATATAATCTTTAACCTGTGCGAAAGTGTTGATGGCGACCCGACACAGGAAATGAATATTGCGGGATTATTTGAGCTTTTGAAAATTCCATACACAGGCTCACGCGCATTTTCACTCGGACTTGCACTCAACAAACCGCTGGTTAAAACAATTCTGAATCAGAACGGGATACCAACGGCAAAACATTTTGTTACTAATACATCAGGTATACACTTGAACGGACACAAGTTCCCCATGATAGTGAAGCCATCGCGCGAAGATGCAAGCATAGGGATAACAAATGAATCTGTGGTAACAAACGAAGCGGATTTAAGGTAGAGAATTGAATACGTGCTTGATGAGCACAAACAGCCGGCTTTGGTAGAAGAGTACATTGAAGGCAGGGAAATAAATGTATCGGTTGTTGGTAATGATGAGCTCGTAACTTTCCCCATTAGTGAAATAGATTTCACAGGGCTTCCCGCTGATTACCCGAAGATAATAAGCTATAACAGTAAATGGATGTATAAGACCGTTGAGTTTGAAAACACCAAGGCAGTATGTCCGGCTCAGAATTTAACCGATAAAGAAGTTAGCATCATACAGGAAACTGCGAAGAAAGTATACAGGCTTCTTGGAGCGGCTGATTACGCAAGAGTTGATATGAGATTGAAAGATGGCGTGCCGTATGTACTTGAGCTTAACCCGAATCCGGATATTGCAAGCGATGTGCCCGAAGATACAGGCTTTACACGCAGCGCAAAGGCGCATGGGTGGGAATACAGCTATTTGATACAGCAGATAATTGGTTTTGCGTTGAAAAGGTGGGGAGTGAATTGATTGCGGATTTGTGATTGTGGAATGCGGATTTTTTTATGAATTATTAGTAGCACAGACATTTGTGTGACCTTTTGGCTTGTCTGTGAATAGTGAAAATGATAAGAAAGTTAATACCGAGCGATAGAGAAGAGATTCAAAGGATACTTACTGATACGCATCATTTTAATGATGATGAAATAAAAGTTGCAATTGAACTTATTGACGTATTTTTGAACGATGAAAAGCAAACTGATTATATTATTTATGTTTATGAATCAGATGATACGAAACAAACAGCAGGTTACATTTGCTACGGAAGAAGACCGCTGACGGACTGGACATACGACTTATATTGGATTGCAGTTGACCCAAATATTCACGGTAAGGGTCTGGGCAGCCAACTGGTAAAACATATGGAAGAAGATCTGTCACGAAACGGCGGGAAAATTATACTGATAGATACGAGCGGAAAACCGGAATATGAAAATGAACGAAAGTTCTATATTAAAAACGGTTATGAAGTTCAGACTATTATAAAAGATTTTTACAGAAGCGGTGATGATTTATTTATCTACCGCAAATACCTGTGAAGAAAGGCTTCACTGGTAAGGTTGCAGATACATTTTTATGTATGGCGCCCTGTGAAACCCCTGAAAAGGAATGTAAGGGGAATCCAAAAAACTAACAAAGGAGTTAATATTTTATGGAACTATGGCAGCAGCTGCTAAAACAAAGCGTCAGCTCAGTAGATCAGCTTGTCGATCAGTTCGGAATCAAGAAAGAAGTTGCCGAAAAGCTGGATGATTTTTTCCAGGCGAGGATAAATCCGTACTACCTCAGCCTCATCCGCTATCCCGGCGACCCAATTTGGCTGCAGGCAGTACCCGATGAAGTGGAGCTTTATGATATCGATGCCGCAGAAGACCCGCTCAATGAAGATGAAATGAGCCCGGTTCCAAATATTACCCACCGTTACCCGGATCGCGCTCTGTTTTTAACAACAAGCCAGTGCGGGCTGTATTGCAGGTTCTGTACCCGCAAACGCAAGGTAGGTGACTCGAGTAAAATTAACATGCGCGAGCTTGAAGGCGCATTTAATTATTTAGAGCAGCACACAGAAATCACAGATGTTATTCTCTCCGGCGGTGACCCGCTTATGCTGACAGATGCGATGCTTGAAAAAGTACTCATCAGGCTTAGGCAGATACCGCATATACAAATTATAAGGCTTGGGACAAAGATGCCATGCGTATTGCCGCAAAGGGTAACTCCGCAGTTATGTGAGATGATAAAGAAGTATCACCCGATATATGTTAATACGCACTTCAATCACCCGTGGGAAATTACACCTGAGAGCACAAAAGCATGCGAAATGTTAGTGAATGCAGGCGTACCCGTTGGATGCCAGACAGTATTATTGAAAGGCGTTAACGATGACCCCGAAGTGATGAAGGAATTGATGAAGAAGCTTCTTGCAATAAGGGTAAGGCCGTATTACATTTACCAGGCAGATTTGACCAAGGGCGCAAATCATTTCCGCACACCGATTGATGTGGGTTTGGAAATAATGGATAACCTGCGCGGGCATATAAGCGGACTTGCTGTGCCGCAGTTTGTTATTGATGCGCCGGGCGGCGGCGGAAAGATCCCGTTACTGCCGGATTACGTACTTGCGCGCGATAAAGAAAAAATTATTCTGCGTAACTATAAGAACGAGGTTTTTGAATATCCCGACGTGCAGGAAGAGCATATTGTGCTTAAGCGCGGAAGGAATATTGATAAACCGCCAAAGAAAAAATCAAAGAAGAAAGTACAGTTACCGGTATTACAGTAAACTGTTATCTGTGCATCAGTAATTGTTACATAAGCATCAAGTAATTGTTTTAAAGAAGGAGAAAAACTTAAAAGGCGTTCGAAAGAATGCCTTTTTTGTTTTGAAAAATAACTATACCTGCCAAAAACCCAACGCAGGTCATAGGAAAAGTATTTATCCATGTATTATATTTGAAAGACCACTATTAGAAACGATTAATGACAAATTATAGCAATTATACAAAGAAACCAAGAAGATGTTGATGATTAAATAATCCCGAGAACTCGGGAATGTTGATTAAATAACGTAGTTATTTATGCTTGCCTTCTATCTGAAGATAGACAAAGCCGCAGGCAGGGATTTTAGATTGCAGATTTCGGGTTGATTTAATAGTAATTTAACCCTATTTTTTACAGAACATATATGAAAAAACTGCTGCACATACTTATTATTAATTGCTCATTATTAATTACTCATTGTTATTCTCAGTGGATCCAGCAAACTGTGCCCGTAAGCAAACCTATAACAGGTATTAAATTTATAGATAGCTTAAAGGGCTGGGCGTGTACAAGCTACGGTACACCTGCAGATACAGCATATATATTATATACCAGCAACGGCGGCACAAACTGGCTGGTTCAGTTGGCAGCATATAATATTAACTTTACAGATATAAACATATTAAATAGTCAAACAGGTTATGTTTCAGGCGCTGATAATAATATTGGATTATATAAATTATTCAGCACATCCAACGGTGGGATAAGCTGGACATCAGTAACAATGGTGCCGAATATGAATATAGCCGACATGCAGTTTTTAAATAAAGACAGCGCATGGGAGTGCGGCAACTCGATTGGTCCTGATGTGCGCACAACAACAGATGGTGGTAATACATGGATAGTAAAAACAAGCGGGATAGCACAGGCAACACAAAAGATATTTTTCCTTGATTATAATACAGGTTTTTGCGGAGCAAATTTTAATCTTTATAAAACTACAAATGCAGGTTTGAACTGGGTGTTAAACAATAATTTTTCTCAAAGTATTGAGTCAATGTATTTCAAAGATGAAAATACAGGATGGCTTGGTTTATCCCCTGATGTCTCAGCGAAAGTGGCTTATACAACAAATGGTGGCATAAACTGGAATCTACAAAGTTTACAACCATATCTTTTTAATATTACGGATATATATTTCACAAATAATCAAACTGGTTGGGGAGGGGTTGCTTTTAATAAAATATATAAAACAACTAATGCAGGGCTAAACCGGGGTTACCAGAATAATACACAAGGTTCTAATCGTATATCTTTCATAGATACTTCAAGAGGCTGGTCAGGTTGGAATGGTATATCTTATACTACAAACGGTGGCGGCCCGATAACATATGTTGGAATAAATAATATTAGTTCAGAGGTGCCAAACACATTTAAACTGTATCAAAATTATCCTAATCCCTTTAACCCGGAAACAAATATCAAATATCAAATAACAACTAGCAGTTATGTAAAATTGTCGATTTATGATATACTCGGCAGAGAAATAGAAACTCTTGTAAATGAAAATCAGAAGGCAGGCACTTATCTTGTTGACTGGAATTCAGAGGGATATTCCAGCGGTATGTATTTTTATAAACTTATTGCAGATGGTTATTCAGAAACGAAAAAAATGTTGATGATCAAATAGCGGCAGCTATTTGATCAGAAATCCCGATTCACCGGGAATATTCATAAAATAATTCTTAAGCTTCAAAATTAAACAAATAACTACCCTAAGGAGGCAGAAATGAAAGCAGCAAAAGCTTTTACCTTGGCATTTCTTCTATTCACAACATTTCTTTTTTCACAATCAAACACATTTAAGCTTGGCTTTACAGGAACATTACCGGCAGGCGGTATTGTCTGGAGTGCGACAAGCGGCACTACATGGAGCTGGTATAATGAGCTTAATTTCAATACATGGCAGGGTTTCGAGGTTGGAGACCAGCAGAAAGTTGTACTTGATAAACTTGATAATTATAACCTTTCAGGGATGTTCAATCCCGATACCGTTATGTGGGCAGCATTTGGAAGGATTACTGTTCATCAGGCGGAAATCGGGATATCAGACCGCTTCCATTATAACGGTTACTGGTGCGGTTCAAATTATACAGATAATACTCAGTTTGGTTACGGGCAGCTTGTAAGGTATTTTGATAAGAATGCTTTATGCAATGAACAAAATCCTTCAGGACTTGTACTATGGAATGCTAATGAAAACGGCGAGCAGTCATTCAGCGGGCTTGGCCATGACCCAATGTATGATTACGGTTATTTTGATACTCTTGGAACGTATTACAGAAATTTAAGCACATGGTATGTTAAACCGAGAATGAGGATAAGTGTTGCTGATGCTTTTTCTGATCCGCCAAAGAATGTATGTAAGATAATAATTAAAGCATATAATGGTGATCAAATAGGTGAATTTATAGTATCCACAGCAAACTTTCGGGATGTATCAGGTATTGGATATACGGGTGAATATTTGGAGGAATTTTATCAAAGAGAAATCAAAATTTTGGCCGATGACTTAAACCAGGGGCGCGGCACAAATTGGACTGAATACCAACCGCTTTTAAACGGTAATTGCCACGTTGATTACCAGATATACTGGTATGGTGAAGTTAGCTTCTGGATAGATTACGTAAAAGTTATGAACAAGCCCGCTCATGATTTTTTTGGAACTAGTCAGGCATCAATAGATCTAAGAGCCGCTATAAAAAGAAAAGTGCAGACACTTTATGATTACGACGCCGCGCGTAACAGGATGAACGGATTTTACACGGAAGAAATTGATTACACAACCCTAAGGTGTCTTAAAGGTGTTCAGGATTTTCTGGCTTCTGAGTTCAATAACAGTCCAAAGGTAAAAATACACTGTTTAATAAATTTCTGGAGCTATACCCGTAACTTAAAAACGCGCTACCGCGAAGCGGATTACCAAATGTATATCGATTCTGTCCGCCCGCCTGCCTTAATGAGCGTGTATTACCTCACATACAATCCCGGTCCGGATAACCCCGCATATTATTACCGCCAGCATTTGCCAAATAATATCAGTTTTTATGATAACGGGCGATATCCGCTGACCATAATAGCCAGTGAGGAAAGCTCTATTGCTGCGCAGAGCGTATCACCCGCTGTTTATAACAGTTACATTCAAAGGCTGTACGATGATATAGCCGATACTTTATATTTTCTGAATAACCTTGCCAGAGAGAGCGGAATAAAGTTTTATGCTGTTCCGCAGGTTTCCAACTGGCGGATTCGGGGCGGCGAAGGACAGCGTGAACCGATGAATAGTGAAATAGGCACCCAAATTTGTATGAGTATCTGCCGCGGGGCACAGGGGATCATGCCCTTTCAATACCAGTCAGGTTATTCCCCCTCTGCAGCATATGAAGACCTGCTTGGCAGCGGAATTTATTTTCCGCCGGAATATGAAACAGATGACGGCGTAACTTATTTTTATGGTATGACAGATATTGTAATACCGGAAGGTTTATGGGGCAAATATAAAAGGGACTATAATTTTTACGGTGAGCCAAAATGGAATTATGTAAAAGAGCTGTATGCAAAAATTAAAATATGGGGTCCTGTTCTTGCAAACTCCACAACTACCGAGGGATTTTCTGTTCACCTTGACGGCGCAAACCATAATTATATTTCTGATATATTAAGCATAGACCCTCATCAGACCCCTGGTACACAGAATCCATGCACCAATGATTACCAAACAGCTCCTTACCAAAACGGCCCATATTTTGATTGTCCAGATGAACGGTATTGGGAAATGGGATTTTTTAGTACAGCAGAGCCAAATACAAAGTATTTTATGATGGTAAACCGCAGGAGTGTTCCTGCAACTCCAAATTCAAATCCGCCAGTATTGGGTGATAATAGAGTTTTAAAAATAAAGTTTAATCCTGTGAATCTTCCGGGTCCGGTTAACTGGAAAATCACAGAAGTTGGCAATTCTTCGATCGGAAACGAAGTAGTGTTCAGTAAAAATTATAATGGCTATGTTGATCTTGTTTCAACAAATGGCGGTATGGGCTGGTTCAAGCCGGGAGAGGGTAAGCTGTTTAAACTTGAACCTGCTGTTCAATCAGGCGGTGGACTTGTTAAAGATGAAGTAATAAATGGAGGTGAGTACATCTGTAGTGATACCGTTTACAATAACGGACATAACATTACAATCGGCGCAAACACAACAATACACTTTAATGACAGTTCAAAGTTTGTAATGAACGGTGGCATCTTTACTGCTGGCAACCAGAATGTTTTAGGTTCACAGAACATAACAAGCGATGCTGTAACAGGAAGCTCATGGCACGGCAATAGCTTTACCAATTGTGAAGTGAAGATATATGGCGCAACATTCAGCGGTCTTGCTAACGATACTACATACGCTGTAAATATTATTGATTGCCCTGTTGTTGATATAAGAGGCTGTACGTTTAATACAAACAATTCATTAAAGGGTGGAATTAATGCAGTATATTACAGCAGTCTGAATGCAAACATAACCAACATTTATATTGGCGGTAATACGTTTAATGGAACAGGCTCAACTATACCGACAGTAAATGTATCAAGTTATGCAGGTGTAACAACTCCGTTAATTATAGAAAATAATACATTCACTGAAGGCAACACAGCAATATTTTTAAGCGGTGTAACCGGAGGCGCAATAAAAGGGAATACTATAACAGATAATTACATTGGGATTAACGCATTAACATCATCAATTGATATATCAGAAAATACGATAAGTTCAACACTCAGCAATTCAATGGGTATCTTTGCTTCTGGCGGCTCAGAACTGAAAATGAACTCATCCGGCAGTAAAGAGCTTGGCGGTCATAACAGTATATCAAATGAAGGAACAGGAACTAATAACATTAACGTTGATGGCTCATATTTTCTATTGGATGGTGGTGAGAATATCTTCAATATAAATGACCAGCAAACATCATATCATTTATACGGTTATTTTCCGCAATTAGTATCAGGCCCTTTTGATGAAATGGATAACTGCTTTAAGGTAAGTAACTCACCTGTTAACCCGCCATATAATATGGTTACATCAGGTTACCAAGGTTCACAAATTACTTTTAACTTCACACCATATTTAACCGGCTGTGCAGTTACTCAATGTGAGAATTACACAGTAATAGATCTTGGAGGCGGTGTATATGATACAATTTGTTCTGGAAGTGTCGGTTCCGGCGGAAGCATGAAAGAAGCTCTCCCCCTTGCCAAGGGGGAGTACTCCCGAGGATTCGGGAGGGAGGGGGTCGGAAAACAGACCACCCCGTCCGGCTACGCCGGACACCCCTCCTTGCTAAGGAGGGGAGCTTTTACTCCCCAGTTTGCCAAAGAAAAGTACGATTCAGTATGCGTATTAATGCGCTACCGCAATTACTCACAGGCTAAGACAAAATGTCTGGATTTAATAAATACATATCCTGACAGCGTACAGAGCTTAAATGCTGTATCAAAGCTTTTCCTTGCAACCGTAGCAACTGATACAACTTATAATGCAGCAAACGGACTTAAGATATATTATGAAGAGCTGATATTGAACCATTCAGGCAACACATCACTTGTAAAGCGCGCAAATTATTACATACTGAAGTGTAAAGTCAGAATGCGCCAATACTCACAGGCATTGGCAGGTTTTCAGCAGATAATAAACCAGAATCCTTACAGCTACGAAGGACTTATTGCAAGATGGGATTATATGGCAACTTCATTGCTGATTCAGGGTCAGGGAGGCTCTTACAGCTCAATTGACAATGATCAATTAACAATGAACAATATATCTGATGAATCTTATGAATTTGATAAATTTGAGGAATTAGGCGACGATAAAAATCCGTTTACCAAAGAACAAAGACAGGATATACGTAAATCGATTAATACTGCAATTGATATATCGAAGAATAATGATGAAACAAAGATGAAGACACTAGAGGTAAAGTCTGATCTGGGTGATGTAACTGCATCAAGAGAACTTACTCAGATGAAATCATTAAAGCAGGTAGTAAAGACAGAAAAGCCTAAGAGCATCACGGAGCATATTAAGATTGTATCGGAAGATATACGGAAAGTATTCGGTTCTAATACAAGCGGTAAAGGAAATGAGCCAAAGAACCTGCCGACTGTTTTCAGGATATCGCAAAACTATCCAAATCCGTTTAATCCCACGACAAAGATAAACTATGATCTGCCAAAAGATTCAAAGGTAAATATTGTAATTTACGATATACTGGGCAGGGAAGTAAAACGGCTTGTGAACAATGAAATAAAACAGGCGGGAAGTTACATTGTAGACTTCAATGCATCTAACTATGCAAGCGGAGTTTATTTCTATAGGATTGAAGCCGAAGAGCCGAACGGAAATAAATTTGTGGACAGCAAGAAGATGGTGCTTCTTAAATAGTGTAATAGTGAATTGGTGAAATAGTGTAAATCAACTTTTTTTGCGAGGAGCGTTACGAGGAAGCAATCATAATGTAAAAGCATTTTTTAAGGAGCCATTTTGGCTCCTTTTTTATTG
>JANPBV010000353.1:0-2260 GCA_031430615.1 Ignavibacteria bacterium
GTTAAATTCAGGAAGAAAACTCCTTCCCAGATTAGACATTACAATCAGCGAAACAATTAAAAGTGATACAGAAGATACTATCACCACTTTCATGTGGCTTAATGCTTTCACTATCCACGATTTATAAATTTTATTCAAATAATTTATAAACTTATTCCCATGAGCTTGTTTTTCTAAGAGGTCATCATCAGTCAGCAGGTAACTGCATAAAACAGGTGTTAATGTTATAGCTACAATTAATGAAGCAAACAACGACACTATAAACGCTATGCCAAGCGGTGCTAATAATTTCCCTTCCATCCCTGAAAGAAAAAACAAAGGGATAAAAGCCGCAATGATTATGAATGTAGCGTTAATAATGGAGGGTCTTATCTCTATTGAAGCATTATAAACTACTTCCAATTTATTCTTTTGTTCAGCCGCGGGCTTTAATGCGTTTTCTTTAAGTCTTTTCAATACATTCTCTACATCAATAATAGCGTCATCAACAAGCGCGCCTATTGCAATTGCCATACCTCCGAGGCTCATAGTATTTATTGTCAACCCAAGCCAGTTGAGTGTTAACACCGCCACAACAAGAGATATTGGTATTGCAATCAGCGAAATAGCTGTAGCTCTTATATTCATTAAAAACACGGCAAGAATAATTATCACAAATATCGAGCCTTCAATTAAAGTTTTATTTATATTGCTGATAGAAGCATTAATGAAATCAGCCTGCCTGAAAATCTTTGTATTAATATGAATATCTTTAGGCATATTCTTTGTAATTGCGTTAATTGATTCATCAATCTTCTTGGTCAGCTCAAGTGTGTTTGTGCCTGACTGCTTCATAACGGTCATTATTACTGCTGGTTTACCTTTTAATGAGCCGTCACCTATTTTCACACTTGGAGCAATTTTAATTTCAGCAATATCCTCAATCTTAACAGGAAAACCGTTTACTACTTTAACTACAGAATTTCCAATTTCATTTATATCGCTTGTCCTGCCCATCCCCCTGATAATGTATTCCTGATAATATTGGTTTAAAAATCCGCCTGAAGCGTTTTGGTTGATGTTTTTGCTCGTCTCAATTAATTCATTAAGAGAAACTTTGTAATAACTCATTTTCTGTGGTGAAGCCTGTATCTGGTATTGTTTATATTCACCGCCTAATACAACAACCTGTGATACTCCTCCGACGGCAAGCAGGGCAGGCCTTAAATTCCAATCAGCGATTGACCGAAGCTCCATTAAGTCGGTTTTATCAGAGGTTACGCTTATAAGCATTATCTCACCCATGATAGAAGATTGCGGGGTAAGCGTAGGGTTGCCAACGCCTTCAGGCAGCTGTTCACTTACAGCAGCGATCTTTTCAGCTACAATCTGCCTTGCCTGGTAAATATCGGTTCCCCATTCAAATTCTACCCATACGATCGAAATCCCCGCTGAAGATGATGAGCGGACCCTTCTTACATTTGTGGCGCCGTTAACAGCGGTTTCAACTTTGAATGTAACCAACTGCTCTACTTCCTCGGGAGCCATGCCATGCGCTTCAGTAAGGATAACAACTGTAGGAGCTGTTAAGTCAGGGAATACATCTACTTCCATATTAACCGCAACATATGAGCCGTATCCCAAAAGCAGGCAGGAGGCAAGTACAATTATGAGCCTGTTTTTAAGTGAAAAATTTACAATCTTATTTAACATTGAAATTCCGTTTAATTAATGTTCATGCCCATGTACAGGCATTGTTCCTGACATTGATGAGAGCTTTATCTGGTAAGCGCCCTTGGTAACAACTCTTTCACCTTCTTCTATACCTGAGAGTACCTGCACTAAAATACCGTCTGAGCCCGTTATACTTACCTCTCGTTTTTCAAAGCCTTCACCGCTTGTTTGTGCATACACATAAAACACTCCCTGTTCCTCTATCAATGAAGAAACTGGAATAACTAACGCATCAGGTATTCGAGTTGTTTTCAAAAACACTTCTACAAATGTGCCGGGGATTAAATCATTTCTGTAATCTATCTCGAAATTTATAGGCAGCAACAGGTTATCCTGTCCCGTGGTTTTACCTGATACTATATAGCTTCCGTTCAGCGATTCAGTATCGTATGTTTTGCCGTCAGGTGTTTTAAAGTTCGCTGATTGTATCTGGTTAACAATATCAAAATATTTCTGAGATAAATCAGCTTTAAGCAGCAGCCTGTTATTCTTTGAAATAACGGCTAATATCTGACCTGCTTCTACAAACTGCCCCTGCTGAACATTT
>JANPBV010000354.1:0-1755 GCA_031430615.1 Ignavibacteria bacterium
ACTACAAAATAATGCCGATGGCTCAACTGGTTCAGGGTCCGATAAATTCCAAACTATTATAATTCTTTGGGACATTGAATTATTGCTTGGGTCAAAAACAAAACTTGTAAAGTTAGCACCGTCTCCAGGATATCTAGCATGGAAATATAACACCTTGCCATCTGGCATAAGATGTGCGTGTATTGCAGTTACGTTTGAATCAAGGTCCTTACCCTGTGCATCTTTAAGTAATTCCCATTTACCTACTTCCCAATCTTGAGGCATAATGATTTCTCCTTTTTATTTAATTAAGATTAATTTTTTTGATACTGAGTTTTGATTGGTTGTTAATCGATAAAAATAAATTCCTGTAGCAAGTTTTGAAGCGTCATACATAATTCGATATTTACCCTGATTTAATTCTTCTGATATTAAATTTTTAATTTCATTGCCCAATATATCAAACACTGATAACCGAACCTTTGTTGTAAGCAAAATACTGAATTCAATAGCAGTGTTTGAGTTAAAGGGATTAGGATAATTCTGAAACAATTTAAACTCACGAACAGACTCATTAAGATTTTGAATACCGACAAGTTGATTGTATTTTATTGTGATTACATCATTAGCCCCCATTGCTCCACCTGAACGGCCGCTGACATAAATATTAAATAAACTATCCACTAATACAATATTTCCGATATCATTCCGATTTGAAAATGGGGAGTTATACTGGATCAACCACTGCTGTATACCATTTATATTATACTTAATTGTAACAATGTCATTTCGAATTGGTGGGGGAAACTGACTCCTGCCTGTAACATACACATTACTAAGTATGTCAATAGCTATAGATAAGGGTATATCAGTGTAGCTGCTATTGTAAATATTTACCCACTGCTGGATACCTAAAGAGTTGTATTTTAATGTTAAATAATCGAAATTAGAACTGCTGATGCAATCGCCAGTTACATAAATATTATTATTTGCATCTATAACCAAATCATGCATCATACTGTATTCAGTTCCCTGAAACCTACTTATCCATTGTTGTATACCCAAAGAATTATATTTAATAGTAATTGCATTCCATTCATTGTTAGTACCGACACTTGAACCTCCAACAAAAACGTTTTCAACATTATCAATGGCAATACAACATGCATCATCTCCAGAGTTACCTGTTCCATTGTAAATTCTAGTCCATTGTAGTGTACCCGCTGCAGTACTATATTTTGATGTTGCAAAATCTTCATATGAGCCACTGTTGTAAGTCTGACCAGTTACATATAAAAACCCATTTTTATATATTATCTTACGGGGTACACCAATGTACTGAACAATCCACTGCTGAAAACCATTTCTGTTATACTTAATTAACAAACCGAGACTTGCTACATATACATTTGCATTTTCATCTAGACACAAACTTATTCCAGAATCGTATTCATTTGGCGGTGTATTATAAGATTTTGACCATTGCTGAACACCATTTGTATTATATTTAATAGTTACACAATCCCAATCCTGGTTTTTCCCAACATAACCCATAAAGCTACTGCCAGTAATATAAACATTACCAGTGTCATCAACAGCTATTGCATTTGCTACATCATTTAGATTGTTAGGTCCATTATATATTTGAACCCATAGCTGCTGTCCCACGGAATTATATTTAATAGTAACAAAATCATCTGTTGATCCCGTACCTCCTTTTGAACTTCCCCTGATTTTGTAGACACGAAGAAAAGTTGTTATATTCGTAAAAGGAGG
>JANPBV010000355.1:0-1713 GCA_031430615.1 Ignavibacteria bacterium
CAAAACAAAAAAATATTTTAAGAGAGGAACTCAAAACATGAAAAAGCATTTACTTATTTTAATTGCCCTCATAGCTTTAGTTGGTTTTAAACCAAACGTTTCAGCCCAGACAGGTTTTAATTCTGTTGTAGAATATTGCACCGGTACATGGTGTCAGTGGTGTCCGTGCAGTCATGCAATTATTGAGGGTATACTGGCAAGTTATCCAAATACTGTTATTCTTGCATACCATGGTCCAAGTAACGATCCATGGACTTCAACAGGTTTACCAATGATCCAATTATTTGGATTTAACGCATATCCGACAGGTGTTGTTGGAAGAAGAACAGGCATTATTGGTAATACGGGTTGGAACAACAGGGTTGTCATACAATCTAATACTGTAGATCCCGGCGTAAGCATACAGGTTAATAATAAAGTGTATAATACAGGTACAAGAACAATTACGGCAAGTATTGTATTGACTTCTCTGGCTACATTGCCGGGTGATTATTATGTTAACCTTATGTTAACAGAAAGTAACCTTGTATATCCACAAACAGGAAATGGCAGTTGTCCAGGTGGTTCAAATTATGTTCATCATAATGTTGTAAGAGGTTTAATAAACGGCGCAACAGGAACATTACTTTCAACATCTGATACCTGGACATCAGGAACTTCTGTTACAGTTCCTTTAAACTATATTCTTCCTGCTGGAGTTATTGAAGGAAACAGCAAAATTAATATAGTTGTTTATAAGGGCGGCGGGGTTGTTTCTACTGACCAGCACATTCAGCAATCGTCAAAAGTATCGGTTATTGACCCTGTTGGCATTCAGACAGAAAATGGTACAGCTACATCATACAGCTTAAACCAGAACTATCCAAATCCGTTCAATCCGACAACAAACATAAAGTTTTCAATTCCTGAATCCGGAAATGTCAGCCTGAAATTCTACGATATGATGGGACGCGAAGTTGCATCATACCTGGATAATGAGTTCTTAAGTTCAGGTGTTTACAATGCTGAGTTTGACGGCGCAAATCTTTCAAGCGGTATTTACTTCTATACTTTAAAAACAGCTAATTTTGTTGAAACAAAGAAAATGATGTTGATAAAGTAACGCAGTTATTTTACAACCTTGTTTTCCTGGCTCGTTTTTGAGCTAAGGTTAGTTAAATAAATTATTACAATATTTTTTCACAAAACGGCAGATGTAAATCTGCCGTTTTTTTATGGGTATTTGCTGATACATAAAGGGAATTCCTAAAAAATAATAATTGAACGCTGATAACACAGATGTTACAGATATACACAGATAAAATCAGTGAAAATCAGTTTAATTAGTGTCATCAGTGTTCTGTTTTTTTATACTTGAGTTTTAGATGTGCCCTAAATAGAGGCATGGACACAGTCAAGTTTAAAGGTCTCACAAATGTCAATGTTGCTAAAATCATAAGAAAGAAAAATTCTATGGGTAATTATAGTTGTAATACCTTTGATAAATTATTTCTATATTTATAGATATTAATATCAAAATTTGAGGAAAACAGCAAAATATTACGCAGGTTTACTATTTATCCTATTTGGTATAGCACCGGTTTTTTCACAGGTTACAGATACCCTAAAGCCTGTTAGTGATACAGCTAAATTTAGAGGTGATACCGTTGATACCAGGGATGATAAGAATACCGAAATGCTTCTTGAAAGCCAGACCGAAGATGCTGAGGATTC
>JANPBV010000356.1:0-5548 GCA_031430615.1 Ignavibacteria bacterium
GCCATATTTTTTTACTTTATCCCCGCGAAAGCGGGGAACCATTAATATTTATATTTACTCAAAATTTGGATTCCCGCCTACTGCATGAGCAGTCAGGTCGTGAGAATAACATACATTTATTTAATCGTTAAATTAGCATATTTAAGTATAATATTCTTAACTCCTACTTTGTCAAAATGTATTGATGCCTTCTTTGCATCGCCCCTGCCGGTTACATCAATAACCCTGCCGTTGCCAAAATTATTATGAAATACCGAACTACCCTTCTTAACGCCAACATCCTCACGGAAAATATCATTTAGTACATCATCGCTTGATTTATTTTTGTAATACTCATACTTTATCGAGCTTCCCTCTTCCTGGTGGTGTGACCTGCTCTTATGCCTTGTCATAGCCGTGCTCTTAACATAATTAAGCTTACCGGTATCAATTTCATTTAAGAATCTTGATTTCATCTGGTAGCTCACGTTACCAAAGCGGTATCTTTGCAGAGCATAAGTCATATACAGCTTTTGCATAGCGCGGGTGATAGCTACATAGAACAGCCTGCGCTCTTCTTCCATTTCTTCCTGCTCAAGCATTGAGCTTGATAGCGGAAATATCCCGTCTTCGAGTCCTGTGATAAATACAACAGGATACTCCAGCCCTTTAGATGAATGAGTTGTCATTAATGTAACTGCATTTTTCTCATCATCATATTTATCAAGGTCTGTTACTAAGCTTACTTCCTGTAAAAATCCTTCAAGCGTTGCGCCTTCGGTATTATCGGTATATTCTGAAATACCTGAGAGCAGCTCCTGCACATTATACATTCTATCCATCGATTCATCCGTTCCATCATTCCTTAATTCACGCAGTATGCCGATCTCATCAACAATGCTTCTTGCAAGTTCACTGGGTGAGAGCCCATCTTTCACTTCATTGTATTTTTTTATTATCTCAGCAACTCTGATAAGCTCGTTTTCAATCTTGGTTTTTCTTTTCTGTTTGCCATCAGCCCCTGACTCTTTATCTTCAAGCATTGCAAGCAGTACTTCTGCAATTGATTTGGCAATTTCCCTTGCCATACTTCTTATCTTTTCAACTGTCTGCTCACCAATACCTTCACGGAGCTTAAGAATTCTTATCATCGCCTCATCATCTTTTGGGTTTACCAGTACCTTTAGGTAAGCCAGAACATCTTTTATTTCTTTTCTCTGGTAGAATTTTACTCCTCCTACTATAACATATGGAATCGAGTTCGTTCTCAGCGCATCTTCAATAACACGTGATTGCGCATTTGTGCGGTAGAGTACTACAAAATCCTTAAAATTAAGCTTCCTGTTCTGAATTTCATGCAGTATCCATTTAACTATCATCATTCCTTCATCTCTATCACTGAACACTTCTGTTAAAGTTACCTTATCACCTTCTTCATTTTCAGTAAAGAGTGTTTTCTTTATCTGCCGTTTATTGTTTTTTATAACTTCATCAGCAAGCGAGAGAATGCTTTTTGTTGATCGGTAATTCTGCTCAAGCTTGAAAACATTGGTCTTATCAAAATCTGATTCAAATTTCAGGATATTTTCAATCTCAGCGCCGCGCCATCTGTAAATACTTTGAGCATCATCACCAACCACTGAAATGTTTCCGTGACCCTCGGCCAGCATCTTCACAATTTCATACTGCGCTTTGTTTGTATCCTGGTATTCATCAACTAAAATAAATTTAAACCTGTTTTGGTATTTTGCAAGTACATCAGGATTAGTTCGGAATAATATTATAGGATTTATCAGCAGGTCATCAAAATCCATTGCATTATTCTTTATCAGCCTGTTCTGATATTCTCTGTAAACAGGCAGCGCAATTCTTTCAAATGGATTTGTAACAGCAGGAATTTCATCCGGCAGAATTAATTTATTCTTCCAGCCTTTGATGTAATTACTCACAGCTCTTGGTTTTGGATTATCGGTTGGAAAACCAAGCTCCTTCATAACTGATTCAACCAGCTTTTCCGAGTCATCGTCATCATATATGGTAAAGTTCCTGTCAAATCCAATATGCTGAGCTTCGATCCTTAATATTTTGGCAAAAACTGAATGAAAAGTACCCATCCAGATACTTTCAGCAGATGCGCCAACTAATTTATGAATTCTTTGCTTCATTTCATTTGCGGCTTTATTTGTAAAGGTAAGCGCAAGCATTTCATAGGGATTGATGCCTGATTCAATTAAAAAAGCTATTTTATATGTTAATACCCTTGTTTTTCCGCTGCCGGCACCTGCAACAATCATGCAAGGTCCTTCTATTTGTTCAACAGCTTTCCTTTGCTCTAAATTGAGTTCGTTTACTAAGTCCAATTACTTTATCTGATTTTTATTGATTCTGACAGGAAATTTTACAAAGATAACCCTTATGAGCCCTTAAATCAATTGATAAGGAATAATTACATTTTCGGGCTAAATATCAAAGAAATGCCCTTTTAAAAAATGACATATATCATAGATTAATATGAATATTATAATTAATTTTGAGTTATGATTTTCATTTATTTATGATAAAATCTAATGATAACGTATAACTATGAAAAAAACAAATATCCTGACCCTGCAAAATATTACTAATAAAAATAACGTATTTACAAATACATCAAAGGAGTTCAACACATAATGATTGATCTTGTACTTAAGCATGGCTTAAAATTCGAAGACCTGTTTGAATCATCAAAGTTAAAAGGGCTTACAGAAAAATTTTACTCATTCTATAATAAAGCAGATGCAGCATCTTTTGAAAAATTCGCAAAGTATCGTGATGCAAAAGGTGATGGTTTTGCAGAAATTGAATTATCAAATATAGTAATTGAATCAGCAAGGTTTCTGGATGATTTCATAGTCGATATCTTTGGGATAGGTGCTGAAGCCGAAGGACTGAAACAGGCTAATATAACAGAGCGCGAGATACTTAAGGTCAGAAGTGACTTTATGATAAAGCGGGTTATAAAAAAATTCAAGCCGGCTGATATTGCTTCTATGAATTTTACTGAACTGAGCTCAAAAGTTACAATATTAAAAGACAAGTTATTCCCTGCTTTACCGTGGAAATCGGATGAAGAAAATTCAACCGCAACCATGATAAGAGATATTGAGCATCTTGAACAGCACTTTAAGAATCATCTTGAAGTAATGCCAAACGGTTTTGTATTTGATGAAAAATTTCTTGCTAAAGCAAATGATTATTATGTAAAAATAGCTGCAACTGAAGGCGTTAAAGACCTGACTGATAATATTGAGATTAAAACATATAAGAATACTGCCGGTACAGATGAGGAGAAAAGGCTTTATGAATTCCTTAAGAATTCAGTCGAGCTTATTCAGAAATGGTGTTACGCAAGGTTGTATGATGAAAAGCAAAAACATATTATTAAAGAATGGGTTCTTTACAAACAACCTATGAATCTTGATTACAATGATCTTGTTCATAATAAAGTTGAAACACCGGGACTGCCGGAGAAAATTTACGGTGAAGAAGATACTTTAAGAAGACGTGACGGCTTTAAGCTTACTGATAACAGGTATAACAACCGTGAAGTTATGAGCGAAGTTGAGTACTGCGTATTCTGCCATGAAAGGAATAAAGATTCCTGTTCAAAAGGTATGTATGAAAAAGACGGTAAGGTAAAGCGTAACCCGCTTGGTATTCCACTAAACGGCTGCCCGCTTGATGAAAAGATCTCAGAAATGCATTTGCTGAAGTATGAAGGACGTTCAATAGGCGCAGTAAGTATTATTATGATAGATAACCCAATGTGCCCGGGTACCGGACACCGTATATGTAACGACTGTATGAAAGCATGCATATACCAGAAACAGGAGCCTGTTAATATTCCACAAATTGAAACGAGGGCATTAACAGATGTGCTATATCTGCCATGGGGATTTGAAATTTATTCACTCCTTACACGCTGGAATCCCATAAATGTAAAAAGACCATATGAACTTCCATACAACGGGAAAAATGTGATGGTTGTTGGTATGGGACCGGCAGGATACACACTTGCACAATATCTGCTGAACGAAGGCTTTGGTGTTGTAGGTGTTGATGGCTTGAAAATAGAACACGTTCACCCTGATATAACCGGCGGAAGAGATTCCGATGGTAATTACATTCAGCCTAAACCTGTTCACAGCTACAAAGAAATTCAGGATGAGCTTGATAAAAGAATATTTTTAGGTTTTGGCGGTGTATCGGAATACGGCATTACAGTAAGATGGGATAAAAATTTTCTGAAAGTTGAATACTTAACACTTGCCCGCAGGAAACATTTTAAAGTATATGATGGCATAAGATTTGGCGGTACAATTGAAATTGATGATGCATGGCGCTTAGGGATTGATCACATTGCTGTTGCAACAGGCGCAGGAAAACCCACAATTGTAAAGATGAAAAATAATCTCATACGTGGTATCCGTAAGGCATCTGATTTCTTAATGGCATTACAGTTAACCGGCGCAGCAAAGCAAGACTCTTTGGCTAACTTGATGCTTCAGCTTCCCGCAGTTGTTATAGGCGGCGGCTTGACAGCTATTGATACTACTACAGAAGCTTTTGCATACTACCCTGTCCAGGTTGAAAAATTCCTTGATAGATATGAAGAGTCCGTTAAAGATTACGGTGAAGAAAAAGTTTTTTCGATGTATGATGATGAAGAAAAAGGTATTGCAAATACATTTATAGAGCATGGCAAAGCTATCCGCGCTGAAAGAAAACGTGCCTCAGCTGCAGGTGAAGAACCGAACTTTATTCCGCTGGTAAGAAAATGGGGGGGTGTAACACTTTGCTACAGGAAAACTGTTAATGATTCACCCGCTTACAGGCTGAACCATGAAGAAGTAATAAAATCTCTTGAAGAAGGTATATATTACTGGGAAAAAATGAGCCCAATTGAAGCTATACCAAATGAATTTGGAGCTGTAAAGGAAATGATCTTCCGCAAACAGGGTAAGTCAGAAGACGGAAAGTATACTGATCTTGATGAAACCGTAACGGTTCCGGCTAAGACAGTAATTGTCGCAGCGGGTACATCTCCTAATGTAATTTATGAGCGTGAGCACCCCGGAACATTTGTTCTTGATGAATGGAAACAGTTCTTCCAGACCTATAAGCTGGGGGCAAACGGTGAACTTATAAAAGCTGAAAAAAATGAAACAGGTTTCTTTACTTCATATAATGAAAACGGAAAGTATGTTTCAGTTTACGGAGATAACCATCCGCGTTATGCAGGTAATGTTGTAAAGGCTATGGCTTCTGCAAAAGATGGATTTAAGGAAATGATAAAAGTATTCCCGGGAGTAATAAAAGAAGAACAGCCTAAGGAATTAGAAGCAAAGTATACAGAACTTGTTAAGAAGCTTGATAGTGAATTCATTGCAATTGTAGAGCAGGTAAACATTTTAACTCCTACAATAATTGAAGTTGTACTGAAAGCGCCTATACAGGCAAGGAAATTCCACCCGGGTCAGTTCTACAGGCTGCAAAATTATGAAACAACCGCGCCAAGTATTGATGGCTC
>JANPBV010000357.1:0-11429 GCA_031430615.1 Ignavibacteria bacterium
CCAAGTATCAGGTATTTAAACAGCGGGAAGCGGAACTCCGCGTTCATTAATGCAAACTTACTGCCTGAGCGCGCGTTATAGTTGTAGCCTCTAAGCGGCATCACAGGTGTTGAGAAAGCGAAATCCTGAATATCTTCTATAGGCAGTATGTTATTTTCAATTTCATAATTTATCCAGCTCTCAGTACCGCCAATATAAAACCGCTGTGGATTTTTACCCAAGCTTGCCCCTGCGTTTAATCTGAATACAAAATTATAATCTTCGGCAAGCTCAAAGTACGTGCGGTAGTCAGCAATAGCGCTGAAGAAACTAACGCCTCTTGAACCGATCTTAGGTGTACCCATCAGCGTTAAGTTATACCTTGTTCCTTTTATGGGGGCAGTGTAACCAAACAGGGTGTTATCGTGCACATAGCTAATAGCCGGCAGAACAAAATCCAGTTTCTGTGTCGGCTCTTCAGGGTTATCCAGGTTTTCTTTAGTTAAATGGTTGTACGATACCGCGCCATCAACCCTGTTAAATTTGCTGATAGGATATGAGATTGAAAGATCCGCGCCGATAGTTCTGTACCTGTAAAGCTGTGAGTTCGCGAAATTTCTTCCCACATTTAAAAACCTTGCGGAGTGGTATGCCGAGATACCTACATCAAGCCTTTTTGGCAGGTAGTAATACGCGAAAGCGTAATCGCTGTTCTTTAGATCAAGTACTGCGCTAAGCGCGGCGTATATACGGTGATTTCCGAGTACATCGCTGAATGCCATTTGAATTAAACCCTGCACTCCGTAAAAACTGCTGTAGTTAGCGTTAGAGTAAATTAAATCAGGTGAGAATTTTATTTTGTAATTATTTACTTTATAGCTGCCATCAGGGTTTGTGTTATCTGTCAGTTGGAATTTAGTTCTGTCTCTTTCCTTAAGCTTTAATCTGTGCGCGGGTGATTCCTTTGTGGAATCAGTTTTGTTTGGGTCAAGATTCAGCGTAACTTCATTGCCATATGGTGTTTTTTTAGTTGAATCTATTGTACCGGTTGTGCTATCGGTAATTGTAGTATATTCCACACCGTTAATTAAAGTATCATTCGCCAATTGGAATAATGAATCGCCAATAACTTTCATTGAGTCGCTGAAGGTCAACAGCTTATTGCGGTCATCTATCATCTTCTGAACAAATACTGTATTGGGAAGCTCCTTCATACTTAGATCAATATCAAACGGGTTTTCGAGGTAAAATATATCATAGCCGCCTTTGTTGAGTGATGTAAATGCAAGCCTCTTACCATCTGCTGAGAGCGATAGCAACGTGATGGGGTCAATTGAGTTTGTTATGGGGCGCTCTTCATTTGTTTCAAGATTGCGCAGCCATATGTTATCTATTCCGTTTCTATCTGATACATACATAACTTTTTTACCATCCGGTGATGTTACCACGCTTGATTCATTTGCATGCTTATCATCGGTGAACTGAGTGAGCGTCGCATTATCAACATCATACACATACAGGTCTTTATCCTTATAATCGTATGCATTCATATCAAAATCTTTGGGGATATCATTTAAATTTGTGTAATCACCTCTATCGGATGAAAAATAAATTTTCTTCCCGTCTCTTGACCAGCGCGGATCAATATCAGTGAAAAGATCGTTGGTAACGCGCTGCAGCCCTTTTGTTTTCAGATTGTATATCCATATATCAGATTGTTTAGCGTTATCACCTCTTAAGACGATGGAATTATTGTTCGGGTTCCAGTCAACAGAAAATATCCCGTCAAATTCTATGGGTAAAACCTGCTCATCGCCTGACTCAACATCAATAATATAGATAGCATCTTTATCTCCGCTCTTTACGGATATTGCGACTTTCCTTCCGTTGGGAGACCAGCACAAACCCGGCGTAAGCAGATGCAGCTCTTCGAAATCAGCGCTCTGGTTGCCTGAGATGAGTTTCTTTAAAATTTTTCCTGTCTTAACATCGGCAATATATACGCTGAAGAAATTATCGCGGTTGGATATGAATACAACTTTATCGCCTTTGGGCGATATTGAGGGAGCCGTGTTGTAAAAACCGTCACCATCCCTGGAATCAGTAAGCCTGATAGCAAAATCGTTTAACTCCTGACGTGAATTAATATCAGGCCAGTAAGTCTGCTTTAGTGATTTATGCCACTTCTCAGAAAGCTTTTCTACATCCATATTGTAAACATCCTTAAATCCCTCGTCAACATCGCCAAGCGCTTTTATCTGTATCATCATATCGCCAATTTTCTCTTTGCCGTATTCATCAGCCAGCCATGAAAAAAAGCTTTGCCCGCCCCTGTATGATAGGTAGCCCTGTATGTAATCAAGCGATGGCATGTAATCGTATATCACGGCATCGCGTATGAACATATCGTTGGCTTTATCCATACCGCCCAGTGACTGGTACTCAGCCATACCCTCAGAAAACCATCCCGGGAACTGCAGACTGATATTTTTTGAAATAATATTTTGTATCGAGCCTCCATAATACATATCATTCATATAGGCGTGAAGCAGCTCGTGATGTATAACATGGCGGAACTTATCGTAATCACCTTCAAACGGGATAACTATCCTGTTCTTAAAAAGCTCGGTCACGCCGCCTATGCCTTCTGATAAATATTCATCAATTGTGTTTGTCTGCTGAAATTCATTGTGAGAGTTATATACAATTATGGGTACCCTGTTCTTTAGCCCCCACCCGATATTATTATCCAGGCTGACAAGAGAGCTCTCCGCGGCAATTGCCGTGAACTGCGCTATATCTTCACCGCCCTGGCTGAAATAAATATCAAAGTGTTTTGACTGAATGAATTTCCAGTCGAATACTTTATACTGTACCTTGTTTTGACCAAACTGCGAATAAGCGGAACCGGAGGCGATGATGATGATAAATGCCGCAAGTACTGCTTTAATGAATATCTTAGGGCTTTGATTTTTTATTAATATCATTTTACCGTTTAAGTTTGGTTAATATTATCAATTATTTATGTAAAAAAACATATCTTATTTAGGATACAGAAGAAACCTCACCCCTTAACCCCTCTCCTATGAGGAGAGGGGGAACATTTCCCAAGATTATCGGGAATTTCTCCCCTCTCCCTTTGGGAGAGGGGCTGGGGGTGAGGGTAAATACAGCCTAATTAGTTAAACTACTAAAACCGCGCATTAATTCCTATTGTTGGTAAAATAGGGAATTGCCCAATAGTTTTCAGCTTTACCTGCAGATTATCATCAATATAGAAATCATAACCTATAACATTCTGGCGGTTATAAACGTTTATCACATCAAGATAAAAAGCCCAGTCAACACCCCAAAACTTGGTATATGCGGTAGCTCTTACATCAAGCCTGTGATATACGGGTTTTCTATCAGCAAAACGGTTTGAAGCATCACCGAAATCAAAATCAAACTGAGCTAAGTTAAGTATTGGAAGTACAGCCAGTGAATCTCCCACAACCCTTGGACGGATTCCCTGCGGCAGTGTAACAGGGAAGTTTGATGAATAATTGAATCGGGCTCCAATTTCAAGCCAGCTTAATAATTTATAATTTGCAACAATGTTAATTGAGTGCCTTTGGTCATACCTGAACGGGGTTATAACGCCATCCCTGTTGCGGTTAGCAAATGAGAGCGAATAGCTTAGCCACCCTGAAAATTTTGTGTTAGGATTAACAGCCTTCTTTTCGAGATAAAACTCAAACCCATATGAATAACCGCTTGCGCCATTAACCGGTGTTGATGTTAAGGAATCATATGGCAGCTTTGTTGAACTTCTGTACCAGTTATCGGGGTCGCGTAAATATTCCGGGTCGTTGTTTGTTGGGTCATACCTGTAATATTCATACCGGTAGCCGGTAAGTTTTTCCTGAACTATCAGGTTGGTGAATTGTTTATAGTATGATTCAAACTTCACGAGCAAATCATTCGAGAGCCACCTCTCGGCTCCCAAAATAAAATGTATTGAGCGCTCGGCTTCTAGGTTCTTTGCTTTTGCTTCAGCCAGATCATAAAATACCTGCGCATCAATAAGTTTTTCATAGCCGGGTGACTGGTAATAAACCCCTGTGCCAGCGCGGATGGTTGTAACTTTATCAACTGCGTACGATAAGTTTATCCTTGGTGAAAGGTATGCTTTTGTGTTAATAGCAAAGTAATCTAGCCTTACGCCAAACTGGGTAAATAATTTTTTGGATAGCTTTATTCTATCCATCACATAAACATTCGCGCGGTAATAATCCTTGCCGTCAAGCTGTCCGTTTGATATCGCGCTGAAGTTTGGGTTATTTTGTATTAGTGACCTTAATCTTGCGTCAAGCTCTAATGTGAATGATAGGTCAGTCCGTAAAATATCAATACCTCCTCCAATTTCTGTCTTATGCAGCTTCGTAAGGAATATTGTGCTGTTCTGAATGGAATATTTACGGAATGTATATTTTGATTTAAAGCCTATGCCAAGGAATAACCCAAGCGCACGTAAGCTATCCCTTACTTCGGGAGTGTATGTAGCTCTATCAAGCACGGGGTCTAACAGCTCGCCGCCAAAGGATGCATCGCCCTTATTGCGGTACCATGAAAATGTTGTTTTAGTTAAGAACTTTGTGTTTGGCGCATAATGCCATGCAAATCCAAGAACATCGTTGGATGACTGGTCGCGTACAGAAATGCTGTCTTCAAGTTCTTTTGATTCACCGGGAATAATATTTACACCATCACGGGAATAAATTCCATTTACTATGAACTTGTGATCTTTGAAAGGACCGAAGGTAATTTTTCCCTGGAAATCTTCAAAAGAGGGGAATGATGCGCTCTCGTCAATGAGCCCCGATTTTTTTGCAAAGGGACCAAGTATCAGGTCATAATAACTTCTGCGTGTTGAGACTATCCATGAGCCGGGGATATTCTTAAATGGCAGCTTGCCGCTGAATACAAGATTCGCATTTGCTATGTTAACATTTGTCTGTCCGGTGAAATATTTTGTTTTACTTCCTTCCGAGTTCGATACATCAAGCACTGCGGAGAGCCTATCTCCGTACTTTGAAGGGAAGCCGCCTGTGATTAAATTAATATCTTCAAGTGTTTCGGGGTTAAACATACTGAATACACCATATAGCCTGTATGGATTAAAAATTTCTATGTTATCCATTATTATTAGATTCTGGTCGGGTCCACTGCCGCGCACAATAAGCTGTGAGGAAAAGTCATTTGGCGCGCTTACGCCGGGAAGGGTTTGCAATGAGCGCAGAACATCTTCACCAACACCTGGAATGATGCGTGTAGTTTTTGGTGAGAGGTTCAAGAGACTTGTACGCATATCATTTTGCGCCTGGCGGAATCTATCTGATACTACATCAATATCTTCTGTAGAATAACTCTCATCATCCATGATGATATCAATTGTGATGGTATCACCACCCGAGACTTTAATATTTTTTCTCTCGGCAGATTTATATCCAATTAACTCTGTCTTTAATTTATAGATACCCGGAACGATATTTTCAATTTTAAATTTTCCGTCAGCGCCGGTTTCAGTGCCTGCTTCCTTGGTATTTTCAGAAGTTAGAATTACTACCACATCCTCAAGCGGAGTGCCGTCGGGTTTTGTGATTGTTCCTTTAATTATGCTATTAGTTTGTAATACGGGTAAGTTTGACCCTGTGTTTTGTGAAAATACAGAAGTGGCAAAAATCAGTAATAAAGCGGATATTTTGATGAAATTATGCTGTAGCATTCAGAGAGTATTTAATATAAATAATTGAGGTTTTTGAAAATTAGTTCCTATTTATTTGAATTATATACAAATTTAGCCAAAAATTCAGGTAAATGAAGTAAAATAATGTAAATATTTGTTTTAAGCTGTAAAAATGAGGTTTTTGAAATGATTTATCACAGCTAAATGCTTAGTACACGTCATTTTTTTATGACCACAGAGATTTTAACTAATAAATGACGCGAGAGGCGTCATACATATGTAATTAACATAAAGATAGCTTACGACACCATAGGTGTCGCACATTGTACTGCTAATGAGAATCCATTCCTTTTGGATTAGAATTTATTTATGTATGATACCTACGGCATCGGTTAATATTCTCTAAATTTATCTATAAATGTGGAATCCCTACGGGATTCTTGTCACAAAGAGATGGATACCCATTAAATCTATACCAAATGTAAAAAAATGTCGTGTACTATAAGCTAAATGAGACTAATTTTTAAGTATGTGTTTATCAGCAAAAATTTAATTATTTTTATATTCACGCAAAAAATGAAAATCATTTTTAAAAATTAATCAATAAATCTTTAATTACAAAATAGTATGTGCGACCTTTTAACTTTAAAACTATATTTAGAAATTTTAGCTAGTATTATTACGGTACTAGGTGTACCTACAGCTATATATTTGTATTTTCTAGAAAAGAAAAAAGAGAGGAAAGAACGGGAGTATGGTACATATAATGCATTAGATGATAAATATATTGAGTTCTTAAACCTTTGCCTTAATAATTCTGATTTGAATGTCTTACAATACAAAACAGAAGGTAAAATTGTTCATACGTCAGAACAGGAAAAAAGACTCAGAATGATTTTTGAAATACTGATATCTATAATGGAAAGGGCTTTCTTGATGTATAAAGATCAAAGTAGTAAAATCAAGAAAGATCAGTGGGAAGGTTGGGTTTTATATATTCAAGATTGGATGCAAAATAATTCTGATTTTAGAGAGTCTTGGGATTTAATTAGTGAGCAATGGGATGCAAATTTTAGAATATATATGAATAGCGTTTATACTAAATTTAAACCATAAAATGGAAATATCAAACAACAAAATTTTAATCACAGGTGGTGCATCGGGAATAGGTTTAGGGCTTACAGAGAGATTCATAAAAGAAAATAATACTGTGATAATTTGCGGAATGCGTGAAGATGTACTGGGTGAGGTAAAGAAAAAATTCCCTTCGGTAATTACAAAGTTTGTGATTTTATTGAAGCGGTATTTGAACAATTAAAACAGGGAAAAACAGAAATAACATTTGGTTTCAACGAAGCAATGTTAAATATTGGCAAGGAACAATTGAACAGTACTTTTGAGAGAATGAACCCTGCTGTTTAAGTAGAACAGAACAGCACACCTTAATTTAGATAGAAAAAAAATTGTTCGTCTTTTGCTCATACAGAGCCATGAAATATAATATTCCAGAAAATGTTATGTTTATTCATTCTATCCCTCCATTTCTGAATCCTTTCATTGATTGAAATTGTTTATTATTATATAATTGAAACCATAATCGGTAAAATATGAACGATAAGAAAAAACTTGCCCAGTTTATACTGTTAATGGCAATAACATTCATTATGCTCTATATTTGCTGGCTGATGATACAGCCGCTTATATCGGTATTATTATGGTCATCAATTCTTGTTATAATATTTTTTCCTTTATACAAAAAACTCGTAACCAAAACAAAAAATCATAGCATAAGCGCAATTATAACTATCCTTGCATCGTTATTAATTTTCATAATTCCGTTAACTCTCATTTCAGCGGCTGTGGTAAATGAGCTTGCGGGAATTGCAGGAATCACTGTTGGCCATATCCAGGAAATTATCAGTCATCCCAAAAGCGGACAGTTGGGGTACATATATGATTATCTAAGTCAGTACGTTAACCTCGAAGAATTTGTAAAATCAGATGAGCTTAAAAGCATTGCAGGCAGGATAAGTGAATCAGTTTTGCAGGCATCATGGTTTGTAATTGGTGGAGTGTTTGGTACTTTGATAAGTATCTTCTTCGCGATATTTACGATGTTCTATTTATTCCGTGATGGTGAAAAAATTGTCACAGATCTTCCCCATATTCTACCGCTTGATGAAGACCAGGCTAAGGAACTTATCAAAAGCACCAGTGATCTTATCAGCGCGACAATCCGCGGTTCTCTTATGGTTGCGTTGATGCAAGGTGTGCTTGCGGGATCAATGTTCTGGATACTTGGCATACCGAGTTACCTTGTGCTTGGAATGATAACAATGATATTTGCATTAATACCAACAGGGGGCACTGCATTTGTTACGGGTCCGGTTATAATTGTTCTCGCATTAACAGGTGAGTACTGGAAAGCCGGTGTATTACTTGTGTATGCCTCCTTAATTATCGGTATGGTTGATAATTTCCTTCTTCCAAAGCTGATAAAAGAAAAAGCAAAGATGAATGAGCTGTTCGTGTTCTTTTCTGTTATTGGCGGTATACAGCTATTTGGGATACTTGGATTATTCTTAGGTCCCGTAATACTTGCAATAGCTATCGGTCTGCTTGCAGTATTTAAAGGCGGGAAAATTAATAAAGAACAAATAACGGTGCAATGAGTAATTAACAATGAGCAATGAGTAATGAATTATTAATACTCATAAATCAATAGTTTGTAGCAACTATCAAAAAATGAAAGTCGTTGCAAAAACTATAAGACTTGAAGTATTTCCGGACTAGTAATGGATAGTTAACCCCATAAGGGTGAAATGTTTGTAGTTCTAAATATTTCTTTTTTGAAGAACCCCGTAAGGGTGACATGTAGTAGCTTAAAATATCAAATCAAATGAATTTATACATAACAGAATAATCCTGAAAAAGGATTGTAAACTTAACAATGATTTTTATAGATAAATGAAATCAAACAAAGAACTAAAGGAAGAATACAAACTGTAGAAATTACCTGTTGGAGTATTCCAGAATGGAATAATTGAGTGATTCTGTAAACATTGTTTTGCACGAATTGGTATATATAAACTATGAAAATTCTCCTCACAGGTGTTACGGGATATATTGCGCAGAGATTGTTACCTGTTTTACTCCAAAACAGGCATCACGTAGTATGTTGTGTAAGAGATATAAACAGATTTAATGCACAAAATTACCCTGCGGAAAATCTAAGTATAATTGAAGCCGATTTTCTGAAAAAAGAGACCCTTGAAAGTATTCCCTGTGATATAGAAGCAGCATTTTACCTTATACATTCAATGTCAACCCAAACCGGTGATTTTGGTGAAATGGAGCAAATTTGCGCTGAAAATTTCAAACAAAGAATTCAGCTAACAAATGCGAAACAGGTAATTTATTTAAGCGGTATTGTAAACGATGATGAATTATCAAAACATTTAACTTCACGCAAAAATGTGGAAGATATTTTATCCGGTTCTTCATTTGCTTTAACTACTTTAAGAGCCGGAATAATTGTTGGCTCAGGCAGCGCGTCATTTGAAATTATCCGTGATCTAGTAGAAAAGCTGCCGGTCATGATAACACCTCGCTGGCTTAATACTAAATGTCAGCCCATTGCTATTAGAAACGTTGTTGAATCATTATACAGAGTAATTGGTAATACAGAGACTTATAATAATAGTTATGA
The DNA here is from genome assembly GCA_031430615.1 of Ignavibacteria bacterium. Lineage (GTDB taxonomy): Bacteria > Bacteroidota > Ignavibacteria > Tepidaquicellales > OLB5 > OLB5. Next base: position 9,417 of record JANPBV010000357.1, read on the forward strand.
TATTGGCGGACCGGATATTGTTACATATAAAGAAATGCTTTTGCGTTTTGCGAAGATCAGGGGGCTGAAAAGAAGTATATTTGTAGTGCCTGTAATGACACCAAAGATCTCTTCTTATTGGCTGTATTTTGTTACCGCAACATCTTTTGCTTTAGCAAAAAACCTTGTTAACAGCATGAAGATAGAAGTAATATGCAAACCGAATAGCTTGATGAAAATGCTTGTTATTTCTTTGATCGATTATGATACTTCCATTAAACTGGCATTTGATAAAATTGAACAAAGTCAGGTACTTTCAAGCTGGAAAGATGCTCAAACAAGCAGTATTTTTAAAAAGGGAATATCAGAATATATTGAAGTACCAGTTAATGGTTGTTTTATTGATGTAAGGAGCAAACAGGTAAGTAACAGCGAAACTGTTCTAGAAAGAATATGGTCAATTGGTGGAAAAAACGGCTGGTATTACGGAAACTGGCTTTGGGAAATCAGGGGAATTTTAGACCAGTTAATAGGCGGAGTTGGTATGCGAAGAGGCAGAAAAAGTGAGAATGAGATATTTCCGGGGGATGCTTTGGATTTTTGGAGAGTCCTTCTTGCTGATAAAAAACAAAAAAGATTATTGCTTTATGCTGAAATGAAGTTACCGGGCGAAGCATGGCTTGAGTTTAAAATAGATGATAATAATATCTTAACTCAAACTGCTACTTTCAGACCTTTAGGTGTAATGGGAAGATTATATTGGTACTCTGTACTTCCGTTTCACGGCTTAATATTTAGTGGAATGATAAAGAAAATTTAAGGTTTTAAATTATCTAAGTATAACTTCTAACCCATTCACAAAAATCTGTTTTTATGAGCTAAGTCATATGATATTCTGATAGTTGTCGTTATTTTTGAGATTATTGACATATTAAAAATACAATAAATTTTGGAGATTGAATTGAAATTACCAATTATAATTCAAGGTGGGATGGGTATTGCGATATCAGATTGGCGGCTTGCGCGCGCAGTATCTCAAATTGGGCAGTTGGGTGTAGTATCAGGTACAGCCATCAGCAGGATATTTACGTCACGGCTTTCCGATGGAGATAAAGACGGTAATATTCGCCGTGCGCTATCTGCTTTTCCTTACCAGGATGCAGTTGAAAGGATATTAGAACGCTATTATATTCCGGGCGGTAAAACCCCCGGCACTCCATATAAATCTCAACCGGTTTATACTATTACGCCATCTGTGTTTCTGGATCAATTGACAGTTATTGCTAATTTCACAGAAGTTTTTCTTGCCACCGAAGGTCATTTGGGTGTGGTTGGAATAAATCTCCTTGAAAAGATACAGATGTCTAACCTTGCTTCTTTATACGGAGCAATGCTGGCAGGAGTTGATTTTGTTTTAATGGGCGCAGGCATACCAACACAGATTGCCCAGGTATTGGATAAGCTTTCAAACCATGAACCTGCAAGTTACCGTTTGGATGTTTCCGGCGCATTACCCGAAGATAACTACCGTATGTACTTTGACCCTGAAGAAATTTTTCAGGGTATTACAAAATTAACCGGCAAGCTTACAAGACCAAAGTTTTTGCCTATAGTATCATCAACTGTATTAGCGCAGGCATTAATAAAACGAAGCGAAGGAGCAATTGATGGTTTTATTGTTGAAGGTCCTACAGCGGGCGGTCATAATGCCCCGCCGAGGGGAGCAATGAAACTTAACGAAAAATTTGAACCTGTATATGGTGAAAAAGATTTAGTTGACCTTGAGAAAATGAGAACGTTAGGACTTCCATTCTGGTTAGCAGGCGGGTATGGACACCCTGAAAAACTGGCTGATGCATTGGATTCTGGCGCTGCGGGAATTCAGGTTGGAACAGTTTTTGCGCTGTGTAATGAATCAGGGATGGAAAGCGGGCTTAAGAGAAAAGTTTTGAAACAAGTGATAGAAAATAATATCCGTGTATTCACAAGTCCTACAATTTCACCTACAGGTTTTCCGTTTAAAATTGTAAGTAT
>JANPBV010000358.1:0-8979 GCA_031430615.1 Ignavibacteria bacterium
TGTCTTAAACCGGCAATTGTAACAATATCATTTTTACTGAATTCAGGAAAAACAAACAGCAGACCTTCATCGGGTGAAAGCTTTTTAACATCAGAAATATCAGTATCGCTGTCTATCCTCGCATAACTGAATTCGTTTTCATAATACCTGTTTAGTCCCGAAAGCGACTTCAGCATTTCTTCGAGTGAATGGTTTAAATTTATACAAATTGCCTGGTTTGATGTTGACTTCACAATAAGCTGCCTTGTAGATTCAGGTTTTTGTCCGGTTTGGCACTCAGTAAAACTTAGATTGTTAATATTTGAGTAGTTGATAATATTATCCAGGCTCATTCCTGAAACAAAGTGATACCACGTTTTAAGTGTCACATCATTACTGGTATAATCAACCAGCTGCGCAAGAATGCTCTTACAGCCAATGTTCCTCAATGCCTCAAACCTGTTAGCGCCATCAATAAGTATATATTTATCATCATACTTTGCAACAATAAGCGGATTGTAAAGTACCCTTTCACTATTAAACCTCTCAATAAGTTTACCATAGCGGTTATCTTCGCATTCTTCATGAAGATTTACAATACCTGATGGAAGAAGCTTTAGCTCAAACTTCTCTCCGGCGAGGATGGACATAAATATTTATTTTATTGATGATCTAAAAGGCAATATAGCAATCATAAATAACGTTTTCTGTATAAAGATAAATCCCATAATGTTAGGTTATAACTAATAGGATAATATGTACTAATAATTTAAGCTATAAGGGTCAAAAAGTGATATTTAATCCGCTGTATAATCCCCATGAACCTGCCTCTTCAAGTCCGTATGAACCGCCAACTGATACACCTGTTTTCTTAGAAAGCACAAAACCTAAACCGCCATAAATACTTTCCGAATTGTAGTTAAGCCTTGTATTACGCGCAAATGAAAATCCCGCATACATTGAAACTTTATTTGAGATATCAAATGAAGGTCCGCCTGATATGACTATTTCAGGTTCATATTTATAATCATATGAGCTTTTTAAACTGTCAATTTGACGCTGAATAATTGCAGGATAATTTTTTGAATTCGGGAAGTCTCTTCGCTGAAGCAGGTTAAACTCAAAACTCAGATCATAACCAAATTTTCCGCATACGAATCCCTGCGCTACACCAAATAATAGGTCAACCTTACCCGTACCAAGTTCTTTTGAAGAGCTAGCAGTGGGTATTTTTAACAGTCCCTGTATTGCGTATATGAAATGTTCCGATTCACCAAATGAGTACTTCGTACCGATGTATGAATCACCCACACCGGTAATTTTATTACCAAGGAAATTATACGATTCAGTATATGGCGAAATTCCCGCGGAGAGTTCCAAATTATCAGTAATACCGTAACTCACCGATACAGGTACATCAATAATTTCGTCACCGTATGATATACCAAGCGAAAGTGAAGTTTTACCTTTTTCCGTTGTGAATGCGTCAACTCCATAGCCCGGTCTGTTAGCGCTTAACAAATATGAATATGTTGTTTGCCCGTAAATTGAGAGGAGGTTATCTATTCTTTTCCCCTGTGAGTATATATTATTAACTGCTATAAAAGCCAGGATCAGAATAAGCGAAGATTTATAGTATTTGAGCATAGAAATATTTAACAAAAAACGGGTATAGAAAATATACCCGTTTTTATTATTGAGTAATAAGTTTTATTTACTGATAATTTCAACTTCATTTGTGGCAATAACAGTGCCATCTTTTTTAAGACAGCTAACTTTATATTTACCCGGTTCTTTGAAGTTTACATCATCAAAATGGATATAATCCCAGCTTGATTGAACCGTGAACGGAAATGTATCAACAGCCTTTCCTGAGGCAACATCTGTAACATTTACATCAACAGAAGTAACACCAATTGGTTTCGAGAGCTTCAGCATTACAGTTAAAGTACCTGTTGTGAACTTTGAGCTTTCACCAATTTCCTTTGTGGTATACTTTTCACAAAAATAAAGTTTATCGCCGCCGGCAAGATTCTGCAGCTTTGAGCATGATACCACTACTAAGAATAAGACAGCTAAAGACGCGAAAAGTTTAACTCTATTCATTTTATCTCCTTGATTATGTTTTCCCCTTTATGGAATTTATACTGTAAAAATACTAAAATATAATAAAATATAAAACATTTATTTATCCCTAGAATCAAAATAATTCAAACCGTCAACATCACCCCAAAGACCTTTTTTCTTTTCCCGCGCCTCATTTTCAGCTTTTATAAACTCGTTTTGCTTTGAAACATTGAATTTACGGTAAGCGTTAGCATAACCTTCTTCTACTATTTTAAGGTTAACAAAAGTACCATCTTCAAGATAAACATACCTCAAAAGCCTGCCATATTTATCTTTATCATCTCCTTTTGTATCAGCCTGAAGTAGAACCTTTTTGCCTCCGATAAGTCTTGTAGTAAATTCAGATGATAATGTTCCCAGTTTCTTAATCGTTTCCTTATCTTTCCCGGTCCTTTTGAGGTCTCGCTCAAATTTATCTGAATCCCATTTCTCAGGGGTATCTATTCCGAGCATGCGAACCTTTTCAGTTTTGCCGTCTATGAATATCTCAAATGTATCCCCATCATTCACCTTTTTAACGATGTAAGCTATTTTTTCCTTTGAATCTTTCTGGTCAAGTTTGGGTACAATATATTTCCACCCAAAGTACACAAGTAAAGCTAATACTCCTATTGTGAATACGGATTTAAAGGTAATTTTAATTAATGATTTCAATTATACGGTTTTTTAGTTCAGGTTTAACTTTTGTGATTTTTATACCCTTTTGCAGCATGTCTTTAGTTGTGCTTACCTTAACTGCGGTTTCGCCGTATATTCTGCAAATTACATCACCGGTATTTATATCATCACCAATTTTTTTATCAAGCAAAATAGCAGATGAAAAATCAATTTTATCTTCAATTGTCCGCCTTCCGCAGCCAAGGTTCACAGCGGCAAGTCCGAATGTTAAGGCATCAAGCTCAGATATATATCCATCTTCATTTGCGGTAATTTCATCACTGAACTTTGCTTCCGGATAAAGGCTCATATCTTTTATTATCTTTTGATCACCGCCCTGCATATCTACTAATACAAGAAACTTTTCATAACACTTACCTACGGCTATCATTTCTTCAGCAAGTTTCATTCCCTCTTCAATTGAACTGCACTTACCGGCAACTTTCAACATAGCTCCTGCAAGAAATAAAGTAACATCTATTAGATCTTTTGAGCGGGGTGATTTCTCAAGCGCAGGATTCATAATTTCTACACACTCTTTTATTTCTACCCAGTTACCTATTGCATAACCTAAGGGTGAGCTCATATCGGTTAAAATTGCAATTGCCTGCTGTCCGAAATCTGTGGATATTTTTAGTAATTTAGAAGCAAGCTCCCTGGATTTTTCATAGGTAGGTAATGTTGAGCCGTTCCCTACCTTTACATCATATACAATTCCTTCAGAGCCTTCCGCAATTTTCTTACTTGTAATGCTTGCAGTTATCAATCCAACATTTTCAACTGTACCGGTAACATCTCTTAAGGCATATATTTTTTTATCTGCGGGTGTAAGCTTATCAGTCTGACCTATCATACATACATTTAGCTTTTCAAGATTTGAGACAAATTCCGTAATACTTAAATGTACATTAAACCCGGGTATTGATTCCAGCTTATCCAGCGTGCCGCCTGTATGCCCTAATCCCCTGCCCGAGATCATTGGAACAACTACATCAAAACATGCTACTAATGGGGCAAGTATAATTGATGTTTTATCGCCAACGCCTCCGGTTGAATGCTTATCAACCTTAGGTTTTTTTATGTGTGAAAGGTCAACCCTTTCTCCTGAATTTATGAATGCCTTTACGAAACTAAGTATCTCCTCATCATTTAACCCCCTGAAATATATAGCCATTAACAGGCTTGCTTTCTGATAATCCGGAATTTTCCCTTTTACATAGCGGGAAGTGAAATAATTAATTTCTTCTTCGTTTAACGTTTCGCCGTTTCTTTTCTTTTTGATGATATCTACAGGATTCATACTACAAATATATAGGTTTAACTGAATTATAATCGTCAAAAATTAATCATAATGTTTATTTTCAAAAAAATTATCCCTTAAACATGGTACAAAACAGTAATTTCAGTTAAGAAATGTATGTTGAAAAAATACCGATCAAATATTATATTACAGTATTGATACCTTTTCCCCTCAAACTAAGGCGATCCTGATTTAAAGGAGGATTAATCCGGGTTTTATTTTTTTACAATACATCGAATTTAATAATAATTTAATTACTAATACATGAAACAAATAATAATTACCTTTTTATCTTTAATTACACTCTCTCTTAATTCGTTTTCTTCTGATATGTACTGGAATGATGTTTCAGGAAGTCAGTTGAATATGGCAGGTGAGCGGAGGCTGAATCCAACTGTATATAAAACTTTTGAGCTTAGCTATATGCCGTTCAAAATGTTGCTCCAAACTGCGCCGCATGAAAGAAATGTAAAGTTAAGAAATTCAAATTTTGTTGTCAGTATTCCAATGCCTGATGGCACTATGCAGAGATTTAATGTTATAGAATATGCAATGATGGAGCAGGCGCTTTCTGATAATTACCCTGAATTAGAAACCTTCTATGGTCAAGGAATTGATAATCCATTAGCATCTCTTAGAATGGACTTTACCTATAAAGGATTTCATGCAATGATATTTACCGGAACTGAGAACGGAACTATATTTATTGACCCGGCAGCAACAGAGACAAACCAATATTATCTTGTGTATTACAAAAAAGATTATCCAAAACCGGAAACCAATTTTGAATGCGGTTTTGTAAACGGAGTTGATGCAAATAAAGAAATAAATTCTCCTGTTGATATGCAGGGCGAGCAGCTTAGAACTTACAGGCTTGCGCTTGCTTGCACAGGTGAATATGCAGTACGTTTTGGAGCGACTGTTCCATTAGTCCTTTCAGAAATGACAACAGCTATGAATAGAATAAACGGCGTATACGAAAAAGATGTTTCCGCCCGCATGGTAATTATCGCAAATAATAATCTTTTGGTTTTTTTAAACGGTGCAACAGATCCATATACTAACAATAACGGTGGTGCAATGCTCGGTCAGAATATTACAGCATGTAATAATATAATTGGTTTTGCAAATTATGATGTTGGCCATGTATTCAGCACAGGCGGCGGCGGTGTTGCATACTTAGGTGTTGTTTGTACTACAAATAAAGCAGGTGGTGTTACCGGTTTGCCAAATCCGATAGGCGATCCGTTCTATATAGATTATGTTGCCCATGAAATGGGACACCAGTTTGGCGGCAACCATACTTTTAACAGCGTATCAAGCAGTTGTGGCGGCGGAAACAGGGCAGCATCAGCAGCTTATGAGCCCGGCAGCGCTTCAACTATTATGGGATATGCAGGTATCTGCGGCGCGGATAACCTGCAAAGCAATTCAGACGCATACTTCCATGTACACAGCATTATTGAAATAAGAAATCATTTAGTTAATGGTTCAGGTAATACCTGCGCAGTATTTACAAGCACGGGTAATAATGATCCGGTTGTAACAATGCCTGCCGGAGGTTTTACTATTCCAAAATCAACACCATTTTCATTAACAGGCAGCGCAACTGATCCAAACAGTGACCCATTGTTTTATTGCTGGGAGCAGTATAATTTAGGTCCTGCAGGTACATGGAATAACCCAAGTGGAAACGCGCCTATTTTCAGGTCATTTACAGCGATATCTTCAGGAACAAGATTATTTCCAAAACTCTCGAGCCTGCTTGCCAATACTGTTGTAATAGGCGAGATACTTCCATCATATGCGAGGATTTTAACATTCCGTTTAACTGCAAGAGATAACAAATTAGGCGGCGGTGGTGTAGCGCAGGATGTAATGATATTTAATGTTGATGGTACTGCGGGTCCATTCCTTGTAACTTTCCCAAATACAAACGTCACAATCGGCGGCAATCAAACAATTACATGGGATGTTGCCGGTACAACTGCTTCACCTGTTAGCTGTTCAAATGTTAAAATAACTCTATCAACTGATGGCGGAAATACATGGCCCACAGTTCTTGTGGCAAATACTGCTAATGATGGTTCAGAATTAATTACACTGCCTAATATTAATAATTCACTGGCAAGGGTAAAAGTTGAAGCTGTTGGGAATATATTTTTCGATATTTCAAACACCAACTTTACCATAACAACTACTACGGGAATACAGAATAATACAGGTACTCCAATTGAATTCGGCTTAGCGCAGAATTTCCCGAATCCGTTTAATCCAGTAACTATACTAAGTTATGCAATCCCTGAGAAATCCTCGGTATCATTAAAAGTATATGATGTAACAGGTAAATTGGTATCCGAATTGGTAAATAACTTAACTCAAACAGAAGGATATTACAGCATTGAATTCGATGCTTCAAACCTACCGAGCGGTGTATATTATTACCAGGTAAATGCTGGTAAATATACAGCAACTAAGAAAATGATTTTGGTAAAGTAAGCTCATTTTAATATTTAATCTCAAAACCCCGGTTCATAGCCGGGGGTTTTTATTATTTTAATGGAAAATTTTGACTATATTGCGTGTTATTTGCATTGAATTTGTCTTAAATATTGGACATATTTAGTCTTATATTTAATTAGAGTTTATAATTGATAGAAAATAATACTTTAGAAAATACAAGATCGGTTGCTGATATGAATATCGGCGATACGGCTCTTATAACATCTGTGGGTGATGACTGTCTTGATGTGCACTGTCACTGTTTAAGACTTATGGAGCTTGGTTTTACTCCCGGTCAGGAAGTAACAATTGTAGCAAAATCACCATTCAAAGATCCGCTTGCAGTATCAGTGCGCGGCACAATTATAGCATTAAGAAAAGGTGAAGCAGAGTGTATTAAGATAAATTCTCCAACTGAGAAACCAGTCGGGAAGGAGTCCTTTAGGACAAATGGCTTTAATAACTAAAGAAAAAGACTGCCACAATACTTCGACCCTTAAAAAAAAATCAAAAGACATTGATTTACCCGTAATAGCGCTTGTTGGAATGCCAAATTCAGGCAAGACCACACTTTTTAATTCGCTTACAGGCTCCAATTTCAAAACTTCAAATTACCCCGGGGCTACTGTTGAGTATTCCACCGGCAAGCTTGTGGAAAAATTTAATTTCAAAGCTCACTTAATGGATTCGCCCGGCATTGTAAGCCTGAACCCAAGCTCACCTGACGAAGAAGTGACAATTGACGGTCTGTTCAACCAACCAAGATTCGGCCTGCCTGATGTAATTATAGTAACATGTGACTGCACCCAGCTTTCAAGGCAGCTTTTTTTGGTTAAACAGGTAATTGATACGGGATTCAAAACAATTGTTGCATTGACTATGAATGACCTGCTGGGAAGAAAAAACCTTGAAGTATCCGCCGAGAAACTTAGCAATATTTTAGGCACTCCGGTTATAAAAATAAACAGCTCAAAAAAAACAGGTATAACTGAACTCGTAAAAAAAGCTGAAGAGCTTTTTTATGATGATTCGATAGAAGATTACAAATCAACAATTCATAAGCTCCCTCACCCAACAGAAGCAGATGTAGCATTTTTATATGATTACACTGAAGATACTGAAAGAAAAGTAATTGAATCAAAAACTGATAAAATAGATCTTTCTGAAATTAACAAAAAGAATTTCCGTACTCTCTCACGCTCACCGGATAAAAATTCGCTCAAGCTTGATAAAGTATTCCTTCACCCGATTTGGGGAATTGTAATATTCATTATTTCAATGGGTATTATATTTACTTCCATTTTCTGGATAGCGCAGCCGATGATGGATTTAATTGATACCGGTTTCAGCAGTTTAAGCTCTTTTGTTTCTGATATCTTACCGGCTAATATATGGTATAGTGATCTCATCACAAACGGGATAATCAATGGTTTCGGTTCAGTAATGATATTTGTGCCGCAAATAATAATTTTATTTATATTGCTCGGTTTGCTTGAAGATACAGGTTACCTCGCCAGGGCTGCAATGCTTATTGATAAACCGCTCACAAAATTCGGACTAAACGGCAGGTCATTTATACCAATGCTCTCAGGCTATGCCTGCGCAATACCTGCTATGATGGCAGCAAGGACAATTTCAAACCGGCGTGAGAGATTTCTAACCATTATGGTTATTCCGCTTATGAGCTGCAGCGCAAGACTCCCTGTTTATGCCCTGATGCTTGCTATTGTTGTGCCCCCCGGTAAACCGTGGATCGCAGGAATTGGCATGGGCGCGCTTTACTTGTTTAGTTTAATTTCAGGCGCATTAACAGCAGGATTAATAAGCAAATTCAAAAAAACCGAAGAGAAATCCACATTCATGCTTGAGCTTCCACCCTACCGCGTTCCTATTTTCAAACATATCTTTAAGAATTCATATTACAAAGTGCTTATTTATGTAAAACAAGCGGGACCTATAATCATTTTATTTTCATTATTGCTTTGGGCATTAACATATTTCCCGAATGTAAACCCTGATATTCCCGCGGCAAAAACACAGGGATTATCAGAAGAGCAGGTTAATATGCTCATAGAATCAGAAAGGCTTAATACTTCTTACGCCGCCACAATAGGTAAAAATGTATTTGAACCGGTTTTAGCGCCTTTAGGATGGGATTGGCGAATAGGAGTATCTTTAATTTCAGCATTTGCGGCAAGAGAAATATTCGTAAGTGCTATGGCAATTACTTTTAATATTACAGAAAACGATGAGGATGAAGATAATTTCCAGCGGTCTATATTATCATCTATGCGGGAGGCTAAATCACCTGACGCTACTAAGCCGTTGTTTACGACTGCTTCCACAATTGCGCTGATAATTTATTTTATGTTCGCAATGCAATGTCTTTCAACCGTAGCGGTTGCAAGAAAAGA
>JANPBV010000359.1:0-9098 GCA_031430615.1 Ignavibacteria bacterium
CCCCTTACCAATTATCCTGTCTTCAAAAACTACAACCGCGCCAATCGGGATCTCTTTCTTCTCATAAGCTTTTTCAGCTTCTTTGAATGCAGCCTGCATCCATATTTCATGTTGCTTCATCATGATTTTAATTTTTTAAACAACAGAGGTTCAGAGAAACAGAGGGATTAAGTCTACTTAAAAAAACTCAGTATCTATTTTTCTCTGTTGTTCATTTGTCTTTATTAAGGTTTTTAGAAATTTTCTTCAATTCCTGGAGCTTATTCAATGCATCAAGTGGTGTCATGTTCTCCAGATCAATTTTTTCAAGTATATCGTTCAGCTCATTATCTTTATATTCAAACAGATTTATCTGGAACTCATCTTTCCTTCTGGAACGCTCTTCGCGTTTTTCAAGATTACCAAGTATTTCACGGGCGCGTTTTGTTACTATATCAGGAAGTCCCGCCATTTGCGCTACGTGAATACCGAAGCTATGATCAGCCGTACCTTCATTTATTCTGTGTAAGAAAATTATTTTATCTCCAACTTCCTTAACCTCAACTCTTGAATTCTTGATACGCGGGTACAGACTTGCAAGCGCATTCAATTCATGATAATGTGTAGCAAATAATGTCTTTGCCTTTGCTTTTGGATTTTCGTGGATGTATTCCGTAATTGCCCACGCAATTGAAATGCCGTCATATGTGCTTGTGCCGCGTCCGACTTCATCAAGCAATACAAGGCTTTTAGATGATAAGTTATTTAAAATATTTGCCGATTCCTGCATTTCAACCAGGAAAGTACTCTCACCTCTTGCAATATTATCCATTGCGCCGACACGGGTAAATATCCTGTCACAAATACCAATTACAGCTTTTTTTGCGGGGACAAATGAGCCAATTTGCGCAAGCAGTACTATCAAACCAACCTGCCTTAAGTAACTTGATTTACCGCTCATATTGGGTCCTGTGATAATAATAACCTGTGTATCAGCGGGGTTAAGTGAAGTATCATTAGGCACAAATTTTTCACCGGCAGGAAGAAGCTGTTCAATTACAGGATGCCTGCCTTCGGTTATTTCGAGAGAGTCGCCTTCGTTTAATTCAGGTTTGGTATATTTATATAACTTGGCTATCTCAGCAAATCCAAGCAGTACATCTATAATACCAACCATTGCCGCGTTCATCTGGATATCATTGGCATACTCAACAACTTTTTCTCTTAAATCAGCAAATAGTTTTGATTCCAGCGCTGCAATTTTTTCATTTGCAGTCAGAATTTTCTCTTCATATTCTTTTAATTCCTGTGTAATGAACCTTTCTGCATTTACAAGTGTTTGCTTGCGTATGTAACCTTCAACTCCCTCAGCTTTTATAAGGTTGGCTTTTGATATTTCTATGTAATATCCAAAAACCCTGTTATAGCTTACCTTTAATGAGTTTATCTTTGTCCTTTCGCGCTCTTTACGCTGGTAATTTTCCATCCACGCTTCACCGCTGTTTAAGATATTCCTGAGTTCATCAAGCTCTTTACTATAACCGGGCTTGATGATAATCTTGCTTTCCATTTGGATTGAGCTATCCTCATTGATGGAAGTATCAATTAGCTCAACAAGGTCATTTAGCTCTTTTAAATTATTATTGATATCGTTTAGCGTCTTTGCTTCAGCCTTTGTAAGTTCAAGTTTAACTGCTCCAATGTTCTTTAGGGAATACTTCAGGTTGATAAGATCCCTTGCAACGGCTCTTGCTGTTGCGATTTTAGAGATCAGCCTTTCAAGGTCGCCAATATTTTTAAATAGCCCTGTCAGATTTCCTGCAAGCGGTTTATTTTCATAGAACTCGGTTACACACTCCTGCCTTTTATGCAGTTGCGAAAGTTTTTTCAGTGGTCGAGATATCCAGTTCTTAAGCAGTCTTGCTCCCATTGCTGTCTGCGTGCGGTCAAGTATTGAAATCAGCGTACCTTCTCGGTTACCACCTGAAATTGATGAGATTATCTCTAAGTTACGTTTGGTGGAGTCATCCAGTACTATATAATCGCTTGTATCGTAATATGCAATTTTGTTTATGTGAGCAACATTGCCTTTTTGTGTTTCATTCATGTAACTTAATATCCCGCCTGCTGCAATTACTGCAAGCGGGTAGTCATCAATACCAAAACCTTTCAGTGATTTTGTTTTAAACTGCGAAAGAAGTAATTCATTGCAGTAATCAAAATTGAATATCCATTCATCAAGCTTAGTTATGGTAACGCGCTTTTGAACAAGCGGGTTATGCTCCATATCAAGTATGTTACTGAACAAACCTTTCTGGGTTTTTGAAATTATTACCTCGGCAGGGTCAATTAATTCAAGCTGGTCTTTGATATTTTTGAAAGGGACTTCACATGTTAAAAATTCACCGGTAGATATATCACAGAACGCGAAACCACAGCGCTCATCCTTTGTAAATATGCAGCTAATGTAATTATTGCTCTTATGGTCTAGCAGCTTATCTGAAAATGTAAGCCCGGGGGTTACGACCTCAACTACATCACGTTTTACAATTCCTTTTGCAAACTTCGGGTCTTCAAGCTGCTCACACACAGCGACTTTATATCCCGCCTTAACAAGCTTTGGCAGGTAATTATCAATTGCGTGGTGGGGGAATCCGGCAAGCGCAACTTCTGATGCTGAACCGTTTGAACGTTTAGTAAGCGTAATTCCCAGTACCTTTGAGGCGATTGCCGCATCGGTTTCGAATGTCTCGAAGAAATCACCCATACGAAACAATAACACGGTATCAGGGTACCTTGCTTTGATCTGGGAATATTGGCGCATTAATGGGGTCTGGGTCTCAGCCATTAAATCAGTTTAAATGATTGGAATTAGCAAAAATACCTTAAATTTGGGGGAGTTTCAATTGAGAAATTCGGAATGAAATAAATAATAATGTACATGATAATTTTTCTTGACGCAGATTCACACAGATATAATATGAAAATAGGTAAGATATATTTATTAGTTTAGGCAAATTTACCCGTTTCTAATTCTAAACTCTATTTCCGGGATTTTTCCCAGAATTTTGAAATTTGAGATAAAAACCATAAGTTTTTTTTAATAATATATTATTGTACTATCCAGTTAATTAGAAAATTTTGTATCAAGTAAACCAGAATAGTTTTCAGAGTAAATCATAATAATCTGCGTTTATCTGCGTCAAAGTATTTGGTCTTTAAATTTTGTCGTGTCCATAGAAAAAATAAAACTTACTCTTTTATTAAATAAAGCCTGTTATCTTCAACCATGTACATCATAGGCGCAATTGGTATCTTTGGATATACTTTTCTTAGGCGGATTGTTTCACTCAGTATAAAATCAATTTTGTTTACTATTTCATACATTGGTACAGAGCTATCAAACTGTTCCTCAGCCTGTTCTTTTGTCCAGCCGGCATTATTAACCAATCCTTCAATGAACAAATCTTTATTCGAAGCAAGATCAACCATTCCGCAATGGTCATGGCCTATGAGCGCAATTTGTTTAGCCCCGCCTACAGAAATTGCAAATGATACTTTAAATTCACTGTAACGTAAATTTGCCCCTCCTGAGCGGATAATAAATGCAAAGTTATCAGGCATGTTTAAATGTTTCCGGTTATCCATGCACATTCCAATTAATAACTGCGCTTTAGCATATGTGGAAAATATCTTATTTAAATTATGATACTCAAGCAAATTACCAATAGGTTTATTTAAATATATTTCCGGAATATCTGACACAGTCTCTATCATAATTAATCTATTCATAATTTTACGAAATCCTGTTTACTTAATTTCATTTGATAGTAATATTTAATTAAATTATACCATATGCTTTTTGAACCATAAAAGTATAAAGTTGTATCCCGAAAAGTATGTTAAATGGAAATGTAATACCCAGTGCAAGAGTTAAATAAAGTGTTGGGTTTGCTGTTGGAAGTATTATCTGCACAGCAGCCGGAGCTGCAATATAGGATGCGCTTGCGGCAAGTGTTGCGAGAACAATTGTACCTCCCGGGGATAATCCGCATATCATTCCTGTTATTATACCGAGTATAGAGGCAATAATTGGAAATACTATCCCGAAAATTAATAATGGAACTCCTACTTTTTTTAAATCACAGAGCCTTTTTGCTGTAACTATTCCCATTTCAAGCATAAAAAGAGCCAGGAATCCTTTAAAGAGATCTATGAAGAAAAAATTCAATTGCTTAGTCGCTGTATATCCTATAAAGATTCCAATAAACAATCCACCTGCTAGCAATAAAATGCTTTTACCAAGAAAAACATCATGAAGAAGACTCTTAAAATCAAATTTTGATTTTGTATCTAACTTTGCAAGTAATATTGCGGCTCCTATTCCGGGGATCTCAAACAATACTAAAAGTACCGTACTGAATTCTTCGTACGGGATCAGCATTGACCTTAAATAATCTGTAACAACCGCAAAGGTAACAGCACTGCATGAACCATAATGCGCAGCAATAGCGATCGAATCTACCTTATTAAACTTTATAATAAATCTTAGTATGCTAAATGCAAGCAAAGCAATTAAAGGACCTAATACAATTGTACCAATTCCTGCATAAATTATTGAACTTATTCCTGTTTTATATAACTCTATACCGCCTTTTATCCCGATTGCCAGTAATAAATAAATACTGATAGTATTGTAAAAATCATCCGGTATCTTTAAGTCTGATTTAACAATTTGAGCTATAACTCCCAGAATAAAAAAAAGTATTACAGGGTCTAAAAAATTCATTAAATTAACAATTTTGGTTTGGATTTCCCCAAATTTATGTAAAATCTTGAGAATTTCAAATGCAAACCTCAATATTATTAAAAGCTTAAATTCTGAATATTATGGCATAATATTCCTGATTAATGGTTTATTAAGTATTTTTATTATACCATAAAATGTCAATTTAATTAAACCATATAAATAGTTAATTTACCTGAATTATATAATCAGGATTCCCATTTTTGGGAGATGATAAATACAGCATGTTCATAACATTTGAAGGATTGGATTTTTCGGGGAAATCAACGCAGGCTAAGCTTTTGCATGAATATTTAGGCTCAAAGAAAATTAAGTCGATATTACTAAGGGAGCCGGGCGGAACAACAATTTCAGAAAAAGTGCGTGAAATTATTCTTGACCGTGAGCATATTGAGATGACACCGCTTACTGAATTCATGCTCTTTTCCGCATCGCGCTCACAGCTTGTAAGCCAGGTAATAAAGCCTCATCTGAAAAAAGGATATGTTGTAATCTGTGACAGGTATTATGACTCATCAACAGCATACCAGTCATATGGGGGCAGTTTGGAACTTAAACAGGTCGAGAAAGTTAATGATATAGCAACTGGCGGGTTAAAACCGGATATGACCATCTTTATTGATATACCCCCAAAGGCAGCATTTTTACGGGCAGCAATCAGAGGTAAAGATAAGGATAGGATGGAGAACAAGAATTTTACGTTTTACAATAAAGTATATAAAGGATTCCACTCAATTGCTAACAATAATAAGAAAAGATTTGTTGTAATTAAGGGTTCCCTTACCATAGAGCAGATCCACAAAAAGATCAAAGAAAAAATAAGTAAAAAATTAAATATTACAAACTAAATTTTTATCATGATTAAATTAAAGTTTCTTCCCAGACTCTCACTTATTCTCACAATATTCTTCGTTTTCACCGGCGCGAGGTTCTCGGGCGGAGATGGGGATGATGATGTATATACACAGATCAATAAGAACATGGATGTCTTCGGCAAGCTTTATAAAGAAATAATGCTGGATTACGTTGATGAAATTGACGGCGATAAATTCATGAAAGCGGGTATTGAAGGAATGCTGGGGACACTTGACCCATATACTAACTTTCTCGATGAATCACGCAAAGATGAAATTGACCTCATCACAACAGGCAAATATGGAGGTGTTGGTATTACTGTCGGGATGAAGGACAGTATGATAATTATTACCGATATTCTTGATGGATATTCAGCACAGAAAGAGGGAATAAGAAGAGGGGATAAGCTGCTTGAAATTGACGGGACATCAATGCTTGGCAAGAAAGTTGGTGATGTGAGGTCATATACACGCGGTGAGCCCGGCACACAGATGAAAATGAAGATACAGCGTGGTGATAAGGAAATGGAATTCACTTTAACCAGGCAGGAAATTCAGCTTAAGAATGTCAGTTATAAAGGAACAATCGAGGATGGCATTGGTTATATAAAACTTGACCGCTTTAGCCGGTATGCTGAAAATGAAATAATTGAAGCAATTAATGAAATTAAAGCAAAAGGTGATGTTAAAGGAATAATCTTAGACTTAAGAGGAAACCCAGGCGGATTACTTGATGCTGCAATTGGCATTTTGAATAAATTCACAAATAAAGGCGACCTGCTATTAACAACCAAAGGCAGAAAACTTGATTCAGAGCGGAAATATTTTGCAACTGAAAATCCCATGTTGAGCAAAGATGTATCTCTTGTTGTTTTGATTGATGAAAATTCAGCTTCGGCTAGTGAAATAGTTGCAGGAGCTATACAGGATCTTGACCGCGGTGTGCTTGTAGGCACAAAATCATTCGGTAAAGGACTTGTACAGGTATTTCAGCAGCTTAGTTACGGCAACCAGCTTAAAATTACCAATCAAAAATATTTTACGCCAAGCGGCAGATGGATACAGTCTAAGAATTATTTCAAGGAAAATAAATACGGAGTATTTAAACCAAATCCGTATTTTAACCAGAAGGAATTTAAAACATTAAACGGCAGGATAGTACTTGCTGAAGGCGGTATAACCCCGGACCAGATAATTGATGTAATTAAAGATAATGAGCTTTTGGAAGCGTTGAATTATGAAGATATGTATTACCGTTTTGCAGTTAAGTATGCCGAAGATAATACCGATGGCAACAGTTTTGTGATGAATGATGCAGTACTTGGCGCTTTCTATAATTTTGTTACCACTGCTGATTTTTCATTTAATACCAATGCAGAGCGTGAGCTTGCGCAGCTTAAAAAAGATACCGATGATAAAATGTATTCAGAAAAAGTGAAAAGTTATATCGGATTACTCGAAGGTGAGCTTAAATCAGAGAAGTTTAAGGATTTTGAAAATTCAAAGCCTGTTATCAGGCAAAAACTTGAGTCAGAAATACTTAGAAGATTCAACAAACCTGAAAAAACGGTTGTTGAGGCATCATTGAATGATGACCAGCAATTACAGGAAGCCCTAAGGATAATCAAAGATAAAGGTTTATATAACAGTATGCTAGAACCTAAATAGAAACCGGCTTCAATAAAGTTTAAACGGGTCTTAAACAGTAAAAATTGAGCATAGAAATAATATTAATTCTTTTTGGTATCGGCATTGCAGCCGGTATATTATCGGGAATGTTTGGAGTAGGGGGCGGTATTATTATCGTCCCTTCTTTACTTATGGTATATGCGTTTAATCATTTTGATTCACCTTACATTGTTCATATAGCAATTGCAACAAGTCTGTTTACAATTATATTTACCAGCCTTTCATCATCACATAAGCATTTCGGACATGGTAATGTTGAATGGAAAGCCGCTTTGTATATAGGTCTTTCAAGCGCTGTTACGGTATTTTTGTTCTCTAAGATTGCAATTTTGCTGCCCGGTGAGATGTTAAAAAAGATATTCTCTATTGTTCTTGTAATAGTCGCACTAAAAATGCTTCTTGATAAAAAAGGCAGACAAGATGATCCTGAAAAAAATAGACCTGAAATTTTCAATAAATGGATATGCTTGGGTATTGGTTTGCTAAGCGGAGCAATTGCGGCATTTTCAGGATTAGGTGGTGGAGTATTTGTTATACCTTTAATGCACTATCTCATGAAGGTTCCGATCAAAAAAGCTATTGGCACATCATCTGCCGCTATATTAATTACTGCTGTTGCGGGAGTGTTAAGTTATTTTATAAATTCACCTGCGGGGTCTGTTAGTATTCCGTATTCATTCGGGATGGTAGATACACTCTCAGCCTTACCGGTTATAGCGGCATCAATTCCATTTGCAAGGGTTGGCGTTTATATCAACAGGAAAACACATCATTATGTATTAACGAAATTATTTGCTGTTTTCATTATTATTGTTTCTGTTAAGCTCATCTTTTTTTGATACAATCTGATCTTTTTCTGAATTCCCTTTATACTCTTCTTTTCCATTGCCGTTTCCGTTGTTTTTCACAGAAAATTCTTCGTAAGCATTAATTATATCCTTAACAAGCCTGTGGCGTACTACATCCTTTTTCCCGAGGTAAACAAACGATACACCTTCAACATTAAGTAATATGTTCTGTATCTGTACAAGCCCTGATGTTTGTTTAGAAGGGAGGTCTATCTGTGTTACATCACCTGTGATAATAGATCTTGAATTGACTCCAAGCCTGGTTAAGAACATCTTCATCTGCAATGCTGTTGCATTCTGCGCTTCATCAAGTATAAGGAAAGCATTGTTTAGCGTTCTTCCTCTCATGTATGCAAGCGGAATGATCTCAATAATATTTCTTTCAAAATAAGCCTTCAGCTTATCTAAAGGAACCATATCTTCAAGCGCGTCAAATAGCGGTTTTAAGTATGGGTTTACTTTCTCCGAAAGGTCGCCGGGTAAAAAGCCAAGGCTTTCACCTGCTTCAACCGCAGGTCTTGAGAGCACAATACGGTTTATCTTTTTAGCCTTTAATGCCGCAAGCGCAATTGCTACTGCAAGGTATGTTTTACCTGTTCCTGCAGGACCTATAGCAAAAACAATTTCATTTGTTTTTGTTTTCCTGAAAAGCTCAAGCTGTCCCATTGTTTTGGGCTTAATGAAGTCACTTTTTTCAACTAAAATAACATCATCAAGCTCTTCACGTTTAATGCCAACCCGCTTTTCAAGCACTGCATCCTGTGAGCCTGTAACAAGCTCAATGATAAGATTTACATCTCCTTCGGTTATCTTACCCTGTCTTTTCTGCAGAAGCATAAGCTCTTTGAGGATAGTTTCAAGTAATGAAATTTCCTGCTCATCGCCTTTGAGGAAAATATTCTCGCCTCTTAATGTGAGGTT
>JANPBV010000360.1:0-1959 GCA_031430615.1 Ignavibacteria bacterium
GGTTTAATTAAATAATTACCATAGGTATGTGCGCTGAATGCAGTTTTAAAGTTTCTTGAGTTTACAAATGCTTTTATGTTCTGTGTTTCAATTTCCGAAAATGGAAGTGTGCCGCGATACGTACCCTGACCGCCGCTGCATGGATCTGTACTGGAACCATTATTAACTGAGTTCCAAAATTGGTATGTTCCAAAATTCCTGTTTGGATCAACCGGACCACAGTTACCGGAAGTTATATGACGGTTAGCGCGCCACATACCGCCGCCATTAGGATTTGTAGTTTGGTTATATACATATCCATCTGCGTTGAATACAGGTATCCAGTATATTTCCCTGTTATTAAGTATATATCTTGCCATAGGATCTGTGTTATAATTTTCAAATAACCAGAACATATAATAAAATTGTGTTTCCATACTCTCAGGCTCACGTGCATGAATTAATGCATGAAGCATTACCTCAGGTCTGCCGGTTGGTGCATTAGGACCATTTGTAACCCTTACAGCCCACATTGTTCTGCCTTCTACAGTAGTGCCAATTGAAAATTTAGCTGAAATAAACTGCGGGTACCACATTCTCATTGAATCAAGTTTAGAAACTACTTCATTATATGTCATATATCCGCCCATTGAGCCATAAATAGAATGTGTAATTGCATCCTGCTCATATGCCTGGTGCATTTGCGCGTCTATTTCTGCTGTTGTCATCTTGGGCTGATTGTCATAATATGTCTGCCAGTCATAAACCAGTACCTCAAACGGCACCCCGGAGAGTCTCAGCAAATTAATTTCATCCTCAGAAAGCCATGTATCTGAATAAAGTCCTTTTTTTGTAACAGCATGATCTATGAATAATCCTGCCTCATTGATCTTTTGAAAATCAGTTTCATTTAAAGCAAATATTCTTACCTGTGAATATTTAGGCTGCTGCTCAATTATTGTACTTGATGAGAAATCAAATGCATTAATTGAAAAATATGATAGAATGCCAATGATGACAAATGTTAATAAAGTATATAGTGTTCTTTTGTAACTTTTCATTTCTATATATTTTTATTGGAATTTTACGATATAATATTATAATTTAATGGTTTTAATGAACGAAATCAATCTTTAAAAAATGAAAAAAATAGGGGTAATAGTTAGTGATTTATTGTATTGTATATTGATAAGGATAAAAAATAAAAAAAGGCGTAAAATTACGCCTTTTTTAAGCTTTTGTTAATTATTCTCTATTTTATCACTCTTAGTAACAAGGTTTCCTGCCTGTGCTAAAGCTTCGGCAGGCAGGGCAAAAATAACTTCGTTATTTTATCAGCATCATTTTCTTAATATCCTTAAAATCTCCGCTTTCGATCTTATAAAAATACACCCCTGAGGAAAGTTCTGAAGCATTAAATGTCATCTCGTAATTTCCCGCAGGCTGGTTTTCGTTTACAAGAGTATTTACAACTATTCCAAGTGCGTCAAAAACTGTGAATCTTACATTACCTGACTTTGGCAATTGATATTTTATTGTTGTACTAGGGTTAAACGGATTAGGATAATTCTGCTCTAAAGCAAATTTAGTTGGAACCTCTCCAGTACCCGAAACACCTGTTAATACATCCTGGTAATTTTGTATTTTAATATTATCAATAAAAATCCCATCTGCTGCGACACTTCTGTTAGTTACTATAATATACCGTATTTTCATTTGCGCTGAACTGTTTGCAAGCTCTGTAATATCCAGAACTTCCTGCTTCCAGCTTAATTGCTGTCCATAATAATATTTCACAGATACCCAATTTGTACCGTTATTACTCGAAACCTGAATATAAGCGTTATCAAGTGGTTCAATATCATATCTTACATAATACGATAATATTGTAACAGGATTACTTGCTGTATTAATGGGATTCACAAGAGTCATAGTTCTTGTTTGAGTATTTCCATAATTGCCTGTTGGACTTTCAGTAAA
>JANPBV010000361.1:0-1706 GCA_031430615.1 Ignavibacteria bacterium
GAAGGCGCCTCAAAAGCGCATCCCGGCAACATGCAGAAAAAGATACTTGGACTTTACACAAAAAAACTGCAGGAATTCAATTTATAGTTTTTATCTCCGCACAACTGACCGCATTTGCATTTTTAACTTTATAACTTTTAACTTTAATCTCATTGGCTGATATTCTCTTTGCAAATACATATTTCTTAAAACACGACCCCAAGGAATTCCGCAATATGAATTTATATGCGCCGCTGGGTACACTTTATGCCGCAGCATATGTTATGCAAAAAGGTTATTCCGCCGCGCTGTTTGATACAATGCTCGCTGATTCAGAAGAAGATCTAGCCCAGGAGCTTGCAAAACACAAACCCAAATGCATGGTGATATATGATGATACCTTCAACTATCTCACCAAAATGTGTTTAACCAGAATGCGTGAAGCGGCTTTCCGCATGAGTGAAATCGCAAAAGATTTTGGCTGTACTGTAATTGTTTCGGGATCTGATAGCGTTGACCACCTTGAAAAATATTTCACGCATAAGGTAGATTACGCCATATGCGGCGAAGGTGAGCAAACTCTCGGAGAGTTATTAGATTTCACGCAAAGACGCAAAGACGCAAAAAAACTGAAGGAGATTAACGGGTTAGCTTTTCAGGAAAGCGGAAAGATATCACTTACTGCTCCGCGTAAAGTATTAAAAGAACTTGATACACTGCCATACCCTGCATGGGAGCTTGTTGACCTTGCAAAGTACCGTGAGCTTTGGCTTAAACATCACGGGTATTTTTCAGTAAATCTTGTCACAACACGCGGATGCCCTTTCCATTGTAACTGGTGCGCAAAACCAATTTACGGACAGGTATATAATTCACACTCACCAGAATACATTGCAGGTCAGGTAAAATTACTTAAGGAAAAATATTCAATAGATCATATCTGGTTCTGTGATGATATATTCGGTTTAAAACCAGGATGGACGACACGATTTGATGAAGTGGTAAACAAAGAAAACGTAAAGATACCGTTTAAATGTCTCTCTCGTGCTGACCTTCTGCTTAAGGAAGATAACATCTCTCATTTAGCGGGCGCCGGGTGTGAATCAATTTGGATTGGCGCTGAATCAGGCTCACAGAAAATACTTGATGCGATGGATAAGGGCACAACTATTGAGGAAATATATGAAGCAACCCGCCTGCTCAAGAAGCACGGAATAAAAACCTGTTTCTTCCTGCAGTTCGGCTACACCGGTGAAACAATGACAGAAATTAATCAAACCATCAAAATGGTAAATGAACTAATGCCGGATGATATCGGCATTTCAGTATCATACCCGTTGCCCGGCACAAAATTCTATGACCGTGTGTCATCGCAAATGAACAAAAAGCATAACTGGAATTTATCCGATGATTTTGAAATGATGTTCAACGGCACTTACTCAACTGAATTCTACCGCGTACTGCACAAGCGCGTCCACAAAGAATACCGCACCCGCCAATTACTCCACGAACCAATGAAAAGATTTACATCGCTTTGGAAACTGCCTGTGTATGCTGCAGGGTGGTTAAGCAGTTCCATGAAGCTTAAGTCTTTATCATAATATGTAAGCCCTGAAAGGGCGTTAATACATCAACGATGGGTGGTAGCCCATCGTATGAAAAGACACGAAGTGGCGTTAATACATCAACGATGGGTGGTAGCCCATCGTATGAAAAGCAACGAAGTG
>JANPBV010000362.1:0-2353 GCA_031430615.1 Ignavibacteria bacterium
CTGAAGCGCAAGTGTTACACCGGGTCTTGCGCTGCCTGCTGCGCATCCGCAGACTGAGTTTATCATTACAAATGATGCGCCTTCTTTTTCGCTAAGATATTTATCAACATCAGCAGGTGTAAGCAGTTCAATAAATCCTGCAGCTGTTAATTCATCTCTCATCGGCTGAACCGCTTCGGGATCATATATCGGTCCTCTTGTGTTTATCTGGAACATTTTTTATATAATTTAGTTTTTTAGAAAAATATTTTTATTTATAATTTTTATGTTTCTATCTTAAAAAAGATTAAGCTCAAGTTTAGCTTCTTCGCTCATCAGGTGCATTCCCCAGGGCGGCTCCCATACAACTTTAACAACGCAATCGGTAACACCGGGTATTTGGCGTATCTTGCCTTCCACCTCTGGAGGCAGGGTTCCTGCAACCGGACATGCCGGCGAGGTAAGAGTCATTTCTATATCAACTTTGCGGGCTTCATCTATGTTAACGGAATAAACAAGACCCAGCTCATAAATATTCACAGGTATTTCAGGGTCATACACGCTCTTCAATGCTTCTACTACAGCATTATTAAGCTCAGATGAGTCAGCCTTTTCAGCTGGAAGATTCACTTCCTGCTTTTCAGCCGCTTCTATATCTTCTGTTTTTTCTTCTTTGTTATCTGACATTCTTTCCTTAATTTTGCTGTTTTGCTTTATAAGCCAGTGCGTACATCTTCATCTGTTTTATCATTGCGGCAAGTCCGTTTGCCCTTGTCTGCGCAAGGTGCTGCTGCAATCCCGTCTTTGCAATAAAATCAAGTTTTGCGTTTATTATTTCATCCGGCGTTTTGCCGTTTAATACTCTTATTAACAAAGCAATTAATCCTTTTACTATCGTTGAATCACTATCTGCCTTAAATACTATCCTGCCTTTTTCTTCATCAGTTACAAGCCATACACTCGACTGGCACCCTTTTACTTTATTATCATCACTCCGCTTATCTTCGGGGAAGCCTTTTAAATTCTTGCCAAGCTCAATTATATATTCATATCTATCCTGCCAGCTTTCAAAAAAACTGAACTCATTGGCAATTTCATCTTCTATTTCCTCTATTGATTTATCCATTTAAACTCATCTATCCTCATTCCCAAACTCCTCCTCGCGAACGCGGGGATTGGGAATGCTAAATATCATTTCAATATCTCTATCGCCTTCTTCAAAGCGTTTACAAAAACATCAATTTCATCTTTTGTATTATAGAATGCAAACGAAACCCTTACCGTTCCCGGAATTCCAAACCTATCCATCAGCGGTTCAGTGCAATGCTGTCCTGTTCTAACAGCTACACCGTTTGTATCGAGCATTATACCAATATCAAGCACATTAAGTCCTTCTATGATAAACGATATAACTCCCGTTTTCTCTTTTGCGGTCCCGATAATTTTCAAACCTTCAATATTCTTCAACTGTTCAGTTGCATAATCAAGTAATTCTGCTTCCTGTGAATGTATATCGTTAAAGCCTATCGAATTTATATATTCTATTGCAGCCTTTAACCCCACTGCTCCTTCAACATTTGGGGTGCCTGCTTCAAACTTCATAGGTATTTCATTGTACATGGTCTTGGCAAAACTGACTGAGCTAATCATATCGCCTCCTGTCTGGTACGGTGGCATAGCTTCAAGTAATTCTGCCTTGCCGTAAAGAACGCCTATTCCCATGGGTCCGTACATTTTATGCGATGAAAACATGTAAAAATCCGCGCCAATATTTCTTACATCAACTTTTGTATGGTGAATCGCCTGTGCGCCATCTACTACGACTGCAATATCTTTATTTTTTTCTTTTGCTAAACTTATAATTTCCTTTACAGGATTTATCGTTCCAAGTGTATTGGATATATGACAAACCGCAACGATTTTTGTTTTACGCGATAACAACTTTTTATATTCATCAATTGTAAGTTCACCATCATCATTTACGGGAATAACCTTCAACACAGCTTTTTTCTTTTCGCATAAAACCTGCCATGGAACGATATTTGCGTGATGCTCCATTGCAGAAATAATTATCTCATCACCTTCATTAACTTTTTGGAGTCCGTATGAATAAGCAATTAGATTTATCGCTTCCGTTGTTCCGCGCGTGAATATTATTTCACGTTCGCTGCCCGCATTTATAAAATCCCTGACCTTAATCTTTGCATTCTCATAAGCTTCTGATGCCTGTAAACTGATTGAATAAACTCCCCTGTGAATATTTGCATTATATTTCGAGTAATAATCGCTTATTGAATTAATAACACTTTGCGGTTTCTGTGAAGTTGCTGCATTATCAAAATAAACTAAAGGTTTCCCATCAATTTCCCTTTGT
>JANPBV010000363.1:0-7233 GCA_031430615.1 Ignavibacteria bacterium
ACTTTTCTTCATTTGATGGTGGTGCCAGTGGAGGAGCTTCTTCTTTTCGCTTCATTGAATTGAACATCTTTACAAAAACGAAAATTGCCGCCGCAATGATAACGAAATCAATTCCTGTTTGGATAAAATTCCCATAGTTAATTGATACCGCTTCTGTTATTTTCCCGGTTGGATCAGTTGCTGCGTTTTTGAGTATAAATTTTAGTGATGAAAAATTCACACCGCCAAGAAGTACTCCAATAGGCGGCATGATAATATCATCAACAACTGATGATACGATCTTCCCGAATGATGCGCCAATGATTACACCAACTGCCAGATCAACTACATTACCTTTTGAAATAAATTCCTTAAATTCTTTAAAAAGCCCCATAAATTGCCTCCATTATTATAATAATTTCATCAAATTTAAGTATTTTTTAGCTAATTTATTATTCTTTTTTATAGCTATAGAATATATCTAAAATAAGTATTAATATGCGTAAGTATGAAAAAAGAAGCTCTTAACAATACTGTAAATCCTGAAGCGGAAATTGCCGCCCTGAAAAAACGAGTTCGTGAGCTTGAAATACAGCTTGAAACTTACGACTTTTCATTGTTCGGTTATCCCAAAGTAGTTGAAAATGCTCCGGTAGCTTTTACACGTGTTCTGCAGGATACACAGGGTTTTGCTTTGGCAAATAATGAGTTTACAAGACAATCCGGTTATTCCCGCGAGGAGTTCAATGCGCTTAGTGATGAGAAAATTCTTTCCAGTATTCACAAAGATGACCTTGACGGGTTTTTGAAAGCTCATGGCGAGTGGTGTGATAATAACTTCAAAGATACTTTCCGTTACATATACAGGATAATTAACCGTGAAGGGAAGACCCTGTGGCTGGATGTGTATTATTACGCTGAGCTGGATGAAAAAGGCGCGCCTTATGCAATAGACCAGATACATGTTGATATTACTGACCGTATAAATGCAGAGAAACTCTTACGTGAGAGTGAAGATAAATACAGAAGCTTAACAGAATCTGTCCCTGCCGCGATATTTATTTATACAGATAATAAATTTATTTACGGAAATGAATATTCTGCCCAAATTACAGGCTATGATGTAAAAGATATGATGGGCAAAAATTTCTGGGAAATTGTACATCCTGATTACAGGGATGTTGCCAGGCAGAGAGGCGCGGCAAGATTAAAGGGCGAAGAAGTTCAGGCAAGATATGAGCTTAAGATACTGGATAAAGAAGGAAATGAAAAATGGCTGGATTACACCGGCAGATCAATAAACTTTCAGGGTAAACCCGCCGTATTGGGGATAGCATATGATATCACTGAACTGAAACGTACACAGCACGCGCTGATTGATAGTGAACTTAAATACCGTACCTTAATCGAAAATATGAGCGAGGTAATCCTTTATGTTGATAATGAGGACAAAATAATTTTTGTTAATGATAACGCAATCGATATGTTTGGTTATTCTAAAGATGAACTAATCGGCGTTATTGCAAACGAAAAACTTGTTGAAGAAGAATACCGGGATTTCATTAAAGACAGGAACAAATTAAGAAGGCATGGATTTTCGGATAAATACGAAGTAAAGATGAGGAAGAAATCAGGTGATATTATGTGGGTTGAAATTTCCGGCGCGCCGCTTAAGGATGCCAATGGAAAGATTATTGGCTCAATTGGTATTCACAGTGATATTACTGACAGGAAAAAATACGAAAATACAATTGAAACATCTCTTAAGCAAAAAGAAATGCTTTTAAAGGAAATTCATCACCGCGTAAAAAATAACCTGCAGATAATTTCCAGCCTTATTAAGCTTCAGTCAGCGCATGTAAAGGATAAAGAAATTCACAGTATGTTTGCCGAAAGCCAGAACAGGATAAGGACAATGGCTCTTATTCATGAAAATCTTTACCGCTCAAGTGATATATCGGTAATTGAATTTTACGATTATATTAAAAACCTTGTTGATAATCTTTACATTACATATGGAATAAGTATTGATAGAGTTAAGCCTGTTTTTGAATTCCGCAGTATTTATCTTGATATCGATACGGCAATTCCATGCGGACTTATTATAAACGAACTGATAAGTAACTGCCTTAAGTACGCTTTCCCTGATCTTAAAAAAGGAATTATTTCCATCAATCTTATTGATAAAGGTAAGGGTGATTTTTTAATGACAATAAAAGATACCGGTGTTGGAATTCCCGAAGAGATAGATTTCCAAAATTCAACTTCACTGGGTTTGAAACTTGTAAAAATACTTTCTGAACAGTTGGGTGGAAAAGTTGATCTTATCAGGAAAAATGGTTCTGAATTCAGGATTTCCTTTAAACAATCAAATTATTTACACAGAACCTAACTTGGCAGAAAACAGCAATATCAACTTAAAAAAGCCCTTTTTCGATTGCAATGTAATTTCAACAACATTGCAAATTTATCAATTAAAGCGTAATTTTAGCTATATGAAACTAATTTCTGCCGTAAACGGTTGAAATTAGTAAACAAACATAATATCAAATACTATGGATAGTAATTTCTCAAATAGAGTTCAGGATGTAATAAGGTTAAGCAGGGAAGAAGCAATTCGCCTCGGGCATGATTACATTGGTACTGAGCATCTTCTTCTCGGTATAATCCGCGAAGGGGAAGGGATTGCCATTAAGATTTTCAGAAATCTTGGAAAAGATATTAACAAGATAAAGAAAACCATTGAAGATACGGTAAGACAATCAGGCGCTACACTTACAGTTGGAAATATACCGCTCACAAAGCAAGCTGAAAAAGTTTTAAAGATAACATATCTTGAAGCCAAAATTTTCAAGTCTGATGTAATTGGTACAGAGCATCTTTTGCTTTCGATCTTAAGAGAAGATGATAATCTTGCATCACAGATACTTCAGCAGTTTGGCATTACATATGAAGTTGTTAAAGAAGAACTCTCAGGTATACTCAGTGGTAAAACCACACCGCAGCAGCAAAAATCACAGGCAACTGAAAAGAAACCTGAAAGAACAAAAACTCCTGTTCTTGATAATTTTGGACGTGATTTAACCAAGCTTGCAATTGATGATAAACTTGATCCTATTGTAGGCAGAGAAAAAGAAATTGAGCGTGTTGCCCAGGTTCTAAGCCGCAGGAAAAAGAATAATCCTGTATTGATTGGTGAGCCCGGCGTTGGTAAAACAGCAATAGCCGAGGGTCTTGCGATCAGAATAATCCAGAAAAAAATATCACGTGTTCTTCACGATAAGCGTGTTGTAACTCTTGACCTTGCTTCGCTGGTTGCAGGTACAAAATACCGCGGGCAGTTTGAAGAGCGTATGAAAGCAGTTATGAATGAGCTTGAAAAAGCCAAAGATGTTATTCTGTTTATAGATGAGCTGCATACAATCGTTGGCGCAGGCGGCGCATCAGGCTCGCTGGATGCTTCGAATATCTTCAAGCCGGCACTTGCAAGGGGTGACCTCCAGTGCATAGGCGCAACCACACTTGATGAGTACAGACAGTATATAGAAAAAGACGGAGCTCTTGACCGCCGCTTCCAGAAGATAATAGTTGATCCTACAACTGAAGATGAAACTATGCAGATACTTACAAACATCAAGCATAAATACGAAGAGCATCACAATGTTAAATATACTGATAAAGCAATTGAATCAGCCGTAAAACTAAGCTCAAGGTATATTACTGACCGCTTTTTACCGGATAAGGCAATTGATGTAATGGATGAAGCAGGTTCAAGGGTTCATTTGGCAAATATTGTAGTACCTGAAAACATTGTTACACTTGAAAATGAAATTGGTAATATAAAGACAAAGAAGAACCAGGTTGTAAAGAACCAGAACTTCGAAGAGGCTGCAAGGCTTCGTGATGAGGAAAAACATTTACTAACTGATCTTGAAGAGGCAAAGCTGGATTGGGAAGTAAAATCTCAGAGCATTGTTCATGAAGTATCGGAAGAAAATGTCGCTGATGTAGTTTCAATGATGACGGGTATTCCTGTTAACCGCGTTGCGCAGTCAGAAAGCGATAAGTTAGTTAAGATGGAAGATGAGCTTAAGAAATTCATTATCGGACAGGATGAGGCAATTATACAGCTTTCAAAAGCAATTCGCAGAACAAGGGCTGGACTTAAAGATCCGAACAGGCCTATTGGTTCATTTATCTTTACCGGACCCACGGGTGTTGGTAAGACTGAAATGGCTAAAGTTCTTGCGCGCTTCCTTTTTGATAGCGAAGAGAACCTGATAAGAATTGATATGAGCGAATACATGGAGAAATTCAATGTATCACGCTTAGTAGGCGCGCCTCCGGGATATGTTGGCTATGAAGAGGGCGGACAGCTTACCGAAAAAGTAAGACGTAAACCATACTCAGTTGTTCTGCTTGATGAAATTGAAAAAGCGCACCCTGATATTTTCAATATCTTACTTCAGGTGCTTGATGAAGGTATTTTGACTGATAGCCTTGGAAGAAAAGTTGATTTCAAGAATACGATAATGATAATGACATCTAATATCGGAACAAAGGATATTAAGTCAATTGGCGGAATGGGTTTTGGAGACCCCAACCAGACTGATAAGCATGACAAGATGAAATCACAGATAGAAGAAACAGTAAGGCGTGTTTTCAGTCCTGAATTTATAAACAGGATAGATGACCTGATAACATTTAAACAGTTATCCAAAGAAGATATATTCAAGATAATTGATATATCCACAAGGCAGCTTTTAAAGAGGATACAGTCACTTGGCATTACATTTGAATTTGATAATGCGGCAAAGATGTTCCTATCTGAGAAAGGTTATGACCCTAAATACGGCGCAAGACCGCTGAGAAGGGCAATACAGAAATATGTTGAAGACCCCGTATCAGAGGAAGTGCTGAAAGGTTCATTCAAGGATGGCTCGCATGTAATGGTATCATATAAAGAAGGCGCAGATGAGCTGATATTTGTTGATATTAATCAAAGCAAACTTCCCGAAAAGATAGAACCTGAATCAATTCAGGAAAATTAAGATAATAAATAAGTGGTGTCGGGTATTCACCCGACACATTTCAATGGGTGGCTATTTGTCACCCTTTTTTTATTGTTTTTTTTTGAGTGCGCAGACTATGTCAGTGCATACATCAACATAGTTTCTGTTGTAACAGACAGGAATGCAATCTAAAAGAAGAAATTATTTAGATATGAACATTTGCGAGGAACGAAATGACGCCACGCCTTAAAACCACGGAGTGGGAGGAAGGAAGCAATCTCATCTTGTATAAGTGTGAGACGTCCCAGCGGGACGTCTGTACAGGAAGATTCCTTACCTTTCCAGTTGTTGGTTTACAACCTTGTAAAGGTGTTGTCACCAACAACAGTTAATGGATTCCCGCCTTCGCGGGAATGACAGAATATCAGAATAAGGTGGTGACAATCTCATCACACACTGCATAGCCTTTACGGGTGAGTGAGAGAGATTTGCTGTCTTTTACTGCGTAACCGTTTGTTAGTAATGTGCCGATAGGGGATGAGTATGCTTTTTCGAAATCTATTTCATGTTTGTTTCTGAAATCATTGAAATCAATTCCTACGCTTCTTAATCCAAGCATAATATGCTCGGTAATAGAAGTATCTTTATCAATTGTTTCGATGAAATCATATGCTTCCTTACCGGATTCAACCAGCTCAATATATCTTCCGATATTTTTAATATTCGTCCAGCGTTTATTGCCAATATATGACGATGCAGAAGGACCGAAAGATATATATTCTTCAAGTGTCCAGTACTTCAGGTTGTGCCGGCATTCAAATCCTGGCTTTGCATAGTTGGATATTTCGTATTGAATGTATCCTGCATCAGTTAGGAATTGCATAGTGTATTCATACATTTCCTGCTCAAGCTCAATATCAGCATTCGTTACCTGACCTTTATCCCTCATACTATATAACATTGTGCCTTTTTCAAATATCAATGAATATGCCGAAATATGCTTTGTATCCAGCTTAACAGCTTCATCTAGATTGTATTTCCAGTCTTCCATAGTCTGTGAGGGGAGTGCAAATATCATATCCAGATTAATATTATCAAATCCCGCTTCCTTTGCGGCTTTAATTGATGTTCTAGCCTGTTCTGCCGAATGTATCCTCGTTAAGAACTGAAGCTCCTTATCAATAAATGACTGAACGCCAAAACTTATTCGGTTAATTGGGAGCTTTTTGAATTCCTTAAGCTTATTTATATCAAGTGTACCGGGGTTTGATTCAATTGTAATTTCAGTATCAGGTGAAATATCATAGTTTGCAAATAAGACTTCAAATATTTCTTTAAACTCATTATAACTTAATAATGATGGCGTTCCTCCGCCGAAGAAAATTGAATCAAATTTTCTATCAGCTAATTGCTTTGAGTAATTTTGGATTTCTTTTTTAATTGCTGCAAGGAATTCAGCTTTCTTGGTGTGATTGGTAATAGAATAAAAGTCACAATATATGCACTTGGTATCACAAAAGGGGATATGTAGGTAGATTCCTGCCATTTATTAACTATTCTCTGTCCCAAACTCCAGTTTGGGATGCAGTGTATTGGTTTTCTTTGGAGTGCATCAACTGTGTTGATGCATGCATTGACATAGTCAATGCAATCCAAAAGTTTTTGCGTTACCAAGCTGGAGCTTGGTAACGAGTGCCGTGGTATTTACTTTATCGATTTGCCAATCCTATCCCATCTTATAGAACCAACAAGTCTGCCAAAATCACCAAAAGGAATTTCGGAATTCCACGAGAAATAAGTGAACCATGCTTTACCAACAATTGCTTCTCTTCTCACAAATCCCCAGAAACGACTATCAAGCG
This sequence comes from Ignavibacteria bacterium, assembly GCA_031430615.1. Classification (GTDB taxonomy): domain Bacteria; phylum Bacteroidota; class Ignavibacteria; order Tepidaquicellales; family OLB5; genus OLB5. The sequence continues at coordinate 6,854 of JANPBV010000363.1, forward strand.
AGTTATTGCGGTTATCACCCATCATAAAATAATAATTATGCTCAACAGTATAAGTATTAGCCTCATTGCCATCAATATGTATCTTACCATCACCCTTCATTTCGATCTTATGTCCTTCTCGCTTTATGAACGTATCCCACTCAGCATAATTTTCTTTTGTAAGATTTACAACATCACCTTTTTTAGGAATAACAAGCGGTCCGTAATTATCTTCATTCCATAACTTGCCTTTTGGGAAGATCATTGGATTGACCATGTTCTTTGGATTCGGTTTTGGAGCAAGTATGCCTGCTTCAGGCCAGGGGAATTTTTCACCATTAACAAATAACACCTGGTTTATTACTTCGATCTTATCACCGGGCTCGCCAACGCACCTTTTT
>JANPBV010000364.1:0-1816 GCA_031430615.1 Ignavibacteria bacterium
TCTTTTTTCACCACCGCTAAGATTTTTAATTAACGCATCACCTTCAGGAGTACGCAAAGCATCCATTGCGCGCTCAAGCTTTGCATCAAGCTCCCACCCGTTATGGTGATCAATAAGTTCTGTTAACTCGCCCTGTCTTTCAATCAACTTTGTCATTTCATCATCTGTCATCGGCTCTGAAAATTTATTATTCACTTCTTCATATTCCTTCAGTATATCAACAACTTCCTGCGCGCCTTCCTGGATAATTTCCTTCACGGTTTTGGTTTCATCAATATGCGGCTCCTGCTCTAGCAAACCGATCGAGTATTCCTTTGTGAAATGCACATCGCCGTTAAAGTTATCTTCAACCCCCGCAATTATGTTAAGCAGAGTTGACTTACCCGAACCGTTTAGGCCTATAATACCAATTTTAGCTCCGTAAAAGAATGAAAGGTAAATGTTCTTTAAAACCTGCTTCTGCGGCGGGAAAGTTTTACTAACCCCCACCATTGAAAATATTATCTTATTATCAGCCATTATTCTGTTAATTTATCTATGTGTATGATTTGTTAGTAAGGTGCAAAGATAGCTATTTGAGTTTAAGCATTAAATCCAAAAAAATTAACATTCCGTCTTTTCTGAGTTCTAAGCTCCGGCTTGGGACTCCATTTGAATTATCATTCGTGAAGCAGAGCTTCGTTAACATATACATTCCCAAACCGGAGTTTGGGGATGAGGAATAAAATTAGTTCTTTTCCGCCTTCCCCGGTTTAAACATCAATACCAGCGTTACATAACCAAATATCAGCACTACGGAGAATAATAATGTCATCAGCATTGTTCTTAGATGAGAGAATGGATGAATGAACCTGTCAGCAATATCAATAAACAGCGCAATTGGATTTGTTAACACATCCCAGCTGTTAAATCTTTCAAACCTTCCTAAATATATCCCAAAGCTTCCCAGCACCAGAGAAAATATCGCGAATGTCCAGCCCTTTATTGCCCCGAAGCGGCGAGCAAGCGCTGTTTGAATATCATAGAGCGAAATAAAGCCCAGCATCAAACCATTCCATGCAAATGAAAGTATTAAACCAAGATCAAACCAGTACGGCACTCTTGCGCGAGGTTCTAAATGGAAAAAGTCGGTTACTATGTATGGCGCATTTGGGAAGAGCAGTAACCATGAAAATAATATTACCGCAATTAGCCATAATGATTTTACTTTTTTATAATAAAGTAAAAAGAATGTGCTGACAACATAGGGAAGTATTGCTAGAAAAAGATTCCATATCAAAAACATATAAGTGTAAAACCCGGAGTAATACATCCTGAATGCCTGCAGTGAAACACTTAATAAACATGAAAGAGCGAGAATAAAAGTTACACTTAGTCTGTTATTTTCCCGTAAACTGCTGATAAATGAGGTCATATTATGAATTAATGGTATGTTTTAGATTTTCTTATTTAACCTTAGGTGAGGTGGTTTGGTTTCATTAATCCTGAACGCAATGAAGGATCCAATCTTATATGCTTTATTCGATATGAATACTAACTGAAGAATTACAATGTGGATTTTTAAAACGAATATCCTGTGAAAGAATAAACAAAAACTCAATCGGCGTTCTCTTCTAAGAATGTATAGATTCTTCGTCGCTAAAGCTCCTCAGAATTTGATCCTGTCTTTCCCCACCCACTCATCCCACGTATAATCATAATTAGTATATCTTATAAAATACTCCCCGCCGGATTCTTCCAGAACTTCAGCGGGATACCATACACCGTTCTGCTCAACCTGCGCGGATTTTTCTTTTCCCGTTTTTATCCTGTCATA
>JANPBV010000365.1:0-7079 GCA_031430615.1 Ignavibacteria bacterium
GATGTACGCCATATTTTGGCATTTCCGCCAGTGCCGCCAACTGCTCCTCCATCACCCACAAGGCATGTATTTACATCAATAGCCCATATTGCATAGAATTCAGGTCCAGTTAAAGTACCTGTTGCATTGATGAAATTAGCACCGCCATTAGTTGTTCTATAGACTTTAGGCGCTCCGCCTGTACCACCGGCTACCCATGCTGTGTTTTGGTTAACTGTTGAAATAAACGGAAATGTACCGAGTCCCGACATGTTAACCGAGCCCGGGCAGTAAGTCCATTGTGAAAATGAAATTGATGTAGGAAAAAGTAATGTAATTAAAGCAAAGAGTAAATTATTGGTTTTCATTGTAACCTCCACAAGAAACATAATAAAATAATTAATTTAATTCAACGATATAGTAATTATTTACCTAGTAGTAGATTATTGCGAAATCCTAAGTACACGACAAAATTCTTTTATGAGAATATTGCGGTATACTTCCCTCACTCCCCAGCCCCTCTCCCAGGGGAGAGGGGGGAAGAGACCTAAGATTTCAAGAATTTTGCCCCTCTCCTTTTAGGAGAGGGGTTAGGGGTGAGGTTATAAGGTCATTTCTTTATAAATTGAATGAAACCCTAATTTTAATTAACTTTGAAATTACTCAAAAATGCGGTTTTTGCTCAATTAAATTAAATTTTTGAAGAAAGTATTAATAATTTCGTATTATTTTCCCCCTATGGGTATGGGCGGCGTTCAGCGTACAGCAAAGTTTGCTAAATACTTAAGCTTGTATGAGTGGCAGCCCTATGTACTTACCGTAACCCCAAAGCTTTACCTTGCCAGCGATTATTGCCTGTTACACGAGGTTGAAAAAGCAGGTGTAAAGATATTTCGCACTGGTTCGGGTGAGCTTGAAACAAACGGGCATAAAGTCGTTAAATTCAAAAATGATTCAAACCGCAAATTATTAAGTAATATTTCGCAGACCTTCCTTATTCCGGATTCAAAAATTTTCTGGAAATCAAAAGCTGTTGAATTAGCATCAAAGATTATCACTGAAAATAATATTGATTTGCTTTATGCTACAGCTCCGCCTTACACTGATTTTTTAATTGCATGTGAATTAAAAGAGAAGTTTAATATTCCATTAGTTTTAGATTACAGAGATTCATGGATAGACTGCCCGAATAATTTTTACCCAACTCCGCTGCATAAAAGCAAACACAAAAAAATGGAGACTGGTGCTCTTGAATGCGCAGATAAGGTCATAACTATTAATGACAGGATAAAAGAGCTTATACATTTGCGCTACCCGTTTGTAGGTGATGAAAAAGTTTCTGTGATACCACAGGGGTTTGACCCGGAGGATTTTGAACAGCATAAACCGGGAGACTCTACTCATACCAAAAAAATGCGCATATCGTATTCAGGCAGTTTCCTGAATTATTATACTCCAAAACATTTCATTGACGGCTTAAAGCTCGCCACTGAAAAGCTACCTGAATTAAAAAATAATATTGAATCATGTTTTATCGGGACATTCCCCGAGGCGTATAAAGAGTATATCGAAATGCTTGGACTTGGAGATGCTGTGAATATTGTTGGATATGTTGAGCACTCAGTCTGTACTAAGTATCTGGCTTCTTCCGATGTATTGTGGATGATGATAAATAAAAGTCAGCGCTCTGACCTGCACTCAACCGGAAAGCTATATGAATATTTCGGCGCAGGTAAACCTATTCTAGCCTGTGTGCCTGAAGGCGTTGCCAGAAGATCACTTGCTATGTACGGCGCGGTGACACTAACGGAGCCGGATGACGCTGCTGCAATAGCTGATGCGATATTGAAGTATTATGAATTGTTTAAAGCAGGTAAAATGCCTGTGCCAAATGAAGAAATGACAGGAATGTATAACAGGAAAAAGCTTGCCGGAAAATTAGCAAGAGAATTCAATGCACTCGTTCCGCATACAGAAACTGAACTCAAAAACGAGTCAGGAAAACCAGTATTAGAGGTGAAGGCTTAAAATGAAAGTTCTGGTAATTGGCAGTGGCGGTAGGGAGCATGCAATTGTATGGAAGCTTAAACAGAGCGGGAAAGTAACTGAACTATTCTGCGCACCCGGTAATGCCGGAATAAACGAAATTGCAATTGGTGTTGATATCAAAGCTGACGATGTTAACGGTCTGTTGAAATTTGTTAAAGATAATAATATTGAGCTTACTGTTGTTGGTCCCGAAGTACCGCTTGAAAAGGGAATAGTTGATATATTCAATGAAAACGGTTTGTTGATTTTCGGTCCCCAAAAAAGTGCAGCAAGATTAGAGCACAGTAAGATATTCGCGAAGGATTTTATGAAGCGGAACAACATTCCAACTGCTGCTTATGAGACATTCAGCTTAAACGATAAGGCAAAAGTATTTGATTATATCAGTAATACTAAGTATCCGCTTGTTATAAAAGCTGATGGACTTGCAGCAGGCAAAGGTGTTATCATTTGCAATAATATTGATGAAGCAATCGAGACGGTTAATGAGTTATTTAACGATAAGATATTCGGTTCTGCAGGTGAAAATATTGTGATCGAAGAATTCCTTGAAGGCGTTGAAGCATCCGTTTTTGCAATATGCGATGGTGAAAATTATATAGTATTGCCTGCATCACAAGATCACAAGAAAATTGGCGAGGATGAAACAGGCAAAAACACAGGAGGAATGGGCGCTTACGCACCGGCTGATAAAGCGGTAAATTCTGATGTACTTAACAAGATAAAGCAAAAAGTTATTGAGCCTGTAATAAAGTACATGAAAAGTGAAGGAAATGAATTTAAAGGATGTTTATATTGCGGTTTGATGATAGATTCCATAGGTGACCCGTATGTTATTGAATTCAATACCAGGTTTGGTGACCCTGAAACACAGGTTGTGCTTCCTATAATAAGCAGTGACCTTGCTGATATGTTTATTGCATCAGCAAATGGTACTATTAATGAATATAAGTTAGAACCGAACAGTAACTATTGCTGTACAGTTGTGCTTGCCTCAAACGGTTACCCCGATAAATATGAAACAGGCAAAGAAATCACGGGGCTAAGTGATATTAGCAATGAAGCAGTTGTATTCCACTCAGGAACGAAAAATGTTAATGGAGAAATCCTTTCCTCAGGAGGCAGGGTTTTAAGTGTTACAGGTATTTCAAGCATTGGCTTAAAAGAAGCGATCAATATTGCTTATCATAATGCGGATAAAATAAATTTTGAAAATAAATATTATAGAAAAGATATAGGCTTAAAAGGCTTATAATGAGGAATCTTAATAAATGAATATTCTTGTAACTGGCGGCGCGGGGTTTATAGGTTCAAATATTGTTGATGCATTCATCGAAAAAGGTCATGATGTTGTAATTATAGATAACATGTCAACCGGTGTGAAGGAGTATATCAACCCAAAAGCAAAATTCTACAAAATGGATATTTGTGACGATAACATATCACAGGTATTCAAAGAAAATAAAATTGATATAGTAAATCATCATGCGGCGCAGATAGATTTAAGAAAGTCAGTCGAAGACCCTAAGTTTGATATCAATGTTAATATTGCTGGCTCGGTTAACCTGCTTGAAAACGCCAGAACATGCGGAGTTAAGAAGTTCATTTTTGCCTCAACAGGCGGCGCGATATATGGTGAGCATGATTACTTTCCCGCTGATGAAAATCACCCAACCAAACCAACAGCGCCGTATGGCATAAATAAAAATTGCGTGGAAAAATATCTGTACTATTATAATCACGTATACGGTATGGATTATGTTGTACTCAGGTATGCCAATGTTTATGGTCCAAGACAGAATCCACACGGTGAGTGCGGAGTGATTGCGATTTTTACCGATAAGATACTTGGCGGAACCCAGCCGCTTATTAACGGAGATGGCAGCCAAACAAGGGATTATGTTTTTGTCAGTGATGTAGTTAACGCAAATGTTCTTGCCTTGGATGCAAAGGGTCCGGTTATTTATAATATTTCCACTACTAAAGAAACTGATGTAAACTATATTTTTGATAGAATTAATCATTACGCAGGCACAAAGTTTGAAGAAAAACACGGTCCCGCAAAACTTGGCGAGCAGCAGCGCTCAGTGCTTAGCTTTCAAAAAATAAGTGAAGAGCTTGGTTGGCAGCCAATGACAGATATTGAATCAGGTTTAAAGATAACTACAGAGTTTTTTAAGAATAAAAAGTAATAGAATAATATAATTGTGTTAAAGAATCTTTCAGAAAGAATACTGAAGTCAGAAAAGAATGCAATTGCACGCGGGATATCACTTGTTGAAAATGAATCCAAACAGGCGAGTGAACTGCTGAAATTGCTTTATAAAAATACCGGCAGAGCTTATTTGATAGGTATTACCGGACCGCCGGGCGCAGGAAAAAGTACAATAACAAACGGTCTGGCAAAGTTACTGAATGAAAAAGGAAATAAAGTTGGCATCATAGCTGTTGACCCGACAAGCCCGTTTACAGGGGGCGCTCTGCTTGGCGATAGGATTAGAATGCAGGATTCCGGTAAGGATAGCGATACATTCATAAGGTCAATGGCTACCCGCGGCAGCTTAGGCGGACTTGCAAAAAAAGCCAAGGAAGCGTGTGAAATACTTGATGCAAGCGGTAAGGATTTTATTATCATAGAAACAGTTGGTGTTGGCCAATCAGAGCTTGATATTGCGCAGACTGCCGATACTACTATAGTAGTGCTTGTTCCTGAATCAGGCGACGCGGTACAGACAATGAAAGCCGGCTTAATGGAAATTGGTGATATATTTGTAGTAAATAAATCAGATAGGGATGGCTCTGATTCACTTGGTGTCGCTCTCAGGACAATGCTTCATCTTAAAATGACTAGAGAAAGTGACAGGGAAGTACCTGTAATAAAAACAGTAGCTTCAAAGAATAAAGGAATTGATGAGCTGTATGATTTTATAATCAGGCATAAAGATTATCTTAATAAAAAAGGTAAGCTTGAATTAAAAAGAAAAGAAAATCTTATTAAGCAGATAAATGAACTTGTAAACAATAAGCTTGAGCACAAGTTCTGGACAGCGGGTAGAAAAAAACTGCTTGATAAAACGATCTCAAAGATATCAGAGCGTGAAGTAACTCCTTATGATTTTGTAGATGAGTTATTCGCTGAAAAGTAAACATAAACAGTATTCATTCAAAAAGTATTCACAATAAAGTAATTAAAAACTTAAAATAAATATATCATGGATTTTAATCTTTCTGAAAATAATTTAGAGATACAAAAGCTTGCAAGAGATTTTGCTCAGAACAGAATAGCTCCTACAGTAATGAAATACGATGAGTTTTCTGAATTCCCCTGGGAAATTGCCAAAGAGCTTGGCGAAATGGGATTTTTGGGCATTATGTTCCCCGAAGAATATGAAGGCTCAAACCTTACAATTCTGGATTACGCTATAATAGTAGAGGAGATCTCAAAAGCCGATCCATCTATGGGGCTCACAGTTGCATCACATAACGGTTTATGCACCAATCACATATACACATTTTCAAATGATGAACTTAAGAAGAAGTATATTCCTGATCTTGCATCAGGCAGAAAACTTGGCGCATGGGCACTGACGGAAAATGTTTCAGGCAGTGATGCAGCCGGCATGGCTACTACTGCGGTAAAAGAAGGTGATTATTATATCTTAAACGGTAGCAAAAGTTTTATTACTCAAGGCGGTGTTGGCGAGACTGCGGTTGTAACCGCCATTACAGATAAATCAAAAGGCTCACGGGGTATCTCTGCTTTTATAGTAGAAAAAGGATTTGAGGGATTTTCTGCAGGCAAAAAAGAAAATAAACTTGGAATGCGCTCAAGTGATACATGCGAGCTGTTATTTGATAACTGCAAGGTTCCGGCATCAAATTTGATCGGTAAAGAAGGGGAAGGATTTAAGCAGTGTATGCAGATACTCGATGGCGGAAGAATTTCAATTGCTGCATTATCAGTAGGGATTGCACAGGCAGCGCTTGAGCACTCAATTAAATATGCAAAACAGCGCAAGCAGTTTGGCAAGTCACTGGCAGAATTTCAGGGTATTCAGTTTAAAATTGCTGACATGGCAACAGAAGTTGAAGCAGCAAGACTGCTTACCTACAAAGCCGCTGTAATGAGAGATGAAGGCAAGGATTTTAAATTTGCGGCTTCACTTGCTAAATATTATGCCAGTGAAATTGCCACAAAAGCTACCAACGAAGCAATACAGATACACGGCGGTTACGGGTTTATTAAGGAATTTCCGGTTGAGAAGTTATACCGTGATGTAAAACTTACCACTATTGGCGAAGGTACAAGTGAAGTGCAGAAAATGATAATGGCAAGAGCGCTTGTAGAAATGTATTAGAAGCGATTGCAGATTATAAGATTGAAAATTACAAATTAACGAATATTATTTTTGTCATTCCCGCTTATGCGGGAATCCACTCACGTCCAAATGATATTTTAAATGTAAAACTTTATAATTATTTATAGGCTATAAGATTTATGATAAAAAAACCGATTAGTTTCCTAAACGGTTTTTTTGTAATTGGATTCCCGCTTTCGCGGGAACAAGCCTCACCCGAAAATTGTAGTCCACAAAATATAATCTAGTATTAATGTCATTGATGCCGCAAGCACAAATGCGCGGATAGTAGCATTACCAACTCCAAGAGCGCCGCCTTGGGCATTTAGCCCCACATGACAGCCTATAATAGATATTGAAGCTCCGAAGAAAAAAGCCTTTATCAAGCCCCCCGCAATATCTTTAATATCACAAACTCTTTTTGCGCTGGAGAAAAATACCTGGAACGATACATCCTGGAAAAGGTATGCAACCAGAAAGGCTCCCATTATAGCAATGAAGTTCGCAATGATTGTAAGTACCGGAAGCATAACAATGCTTGCCAGAAATCTTGGCATAACAAGGTATCTCACAGGGTTTATGGCAAGTGATTCAAGAGCATCAATCTGCTCAGTTACTTTCATGGTACCAAGCTCAGCGGCTATAGATGCGCCAATCCTGCCAGCCAGAACTATTGCTGTTAGAACCGGACCG
>JANPBV010000366.1:0-2054 GCA_031430615.1 Ignavibacteria bacterium
TGATGGAATAATTGAGCATATCAGTGAAAGGATTGCTGAGATAGAAAAATTATCATCTGAGTTGCCTGAAAAATATTCAAATAACTTCCGTTCAGGAATAGAGAATTTCAGGACAGATTTTGAAGGCGCAGATTTCAGGAAAACTGAATTACTTTCTACTTTAATTAGGTATCAGGATTCAACCATACAATCATTGCTTGATGTTAAAGAAAAGTATCAGGAAGAAAAGAAGCAGCTTGAAAAAGAGCTGGCTAAGCAGAAAGTCCTAAATGCATCAGGCTCAATTGATGAATTGATAAAATCTGCTCGAGATGTTTCAGGCATAAAACTAATTAAAGGTAAGTTTGATGTTAATAGTACTGATGAACTTAAAGATATTGGAGATAAACTCCGTGAGAAAATGGGAAGTGGTGTTGGGCTGTTATATGCTATTATTGAAGATAAAGTTGGATTATGCGCTGTTGTAAGTGATGATCTTGTAAAGGAAAAAAAACTTTCAGCCGGCAAAATTGCAGGTGATGTAGCAAAAATCTTGGGCGGAGGCGGTGGCGGTAAACCGCATCTCGCAACCGCAGGCGGTAAGGATGTTTCGAAAATTGATGAAGCGTTAGCGGCGCTGCCTGGAATTATTCAAAAGTATTTATAAAAATATCATCTTTGTCATTCCCGCGTAGGCGGGAATCTATTAAACTAAAACTGTATTGTACACTAAGATTTCAGTCTTGTGTAATAGATCTGATTATTATTTAAGGAGTTTATTTGAAAGCTATCATTCCGGTTGCGGGTATTGGGACACGGTTACAGCCGCTCACAAATAATGTACCAAAAGTACTTATTAATGTAGCAGGTAAGCCCATGCTCTTCCATTTAATTGATGAAATTGTTAAGAATGGGAAAATTGATACAGTCATCCTCATAATCGGGTATCTTGGTAACATGATAGTTGATGCCGTTAATAAAGAATATAAAAATAGCACGGTAAAATTTGAATTTGTTGAGCAGAAAGAAATGCTTGGACTCGGTCATGCGGTGTATCATGCTATTGAACATGTTGGTGAAGAACCTGTAATTATAATTTTAGGAGATACAATATTTGAGTTTGACCTGATGAGCTTCATTTCAGGAGAGCATTCAGCAATTGGGTATAAAGATGTTGAAGATACGCAAAGATTTGGTATTGTTGAATCAAAAAATGGTTTCATTACCCGAATGATTGAAAAACCTGCCCCGGGTGTCACTGATAGCAAAAGCGCTATAGCGGGAATTTATTTTATAAAGAATGGTTCGCACTTATTCCGTGCAATTGAGCATTTGATGGATAATGATATAAGAACAAAGAACGAATACCAGCTTACAGATGCATTAATGAAAATGGTCGAAGAAGGCGAGAAGATGGTTCCGTTTGAAATTGAGAATTGGTTTGATTGCGGTAAACCTGAAACACTCCTAAGCACAAATACATATATCCTAAACCGCGATCATTTGGAGGAAAATGAACATGATTTTGTCAATACAAAACTCCGCCAGCCTGTCTATATTGGTGAAGGGTGTAAAATTAAGAATTCCGAGCTTGGTCCAAATGTAACTATTACAAATGGAGTAAGTATTTCAAATTCTAAGATAATTAATTCACTTATTTGCGATAATGCAACCGTGGAAAATGCTGAGCTTGAAAATGTCGTATTAGGAATTGGTGAGAAGATAGAAGGGAAGCAGGAAAATATCATTAAGGCTGATGGCATTTCAGCAGGATTTTAAATATATACAATAAATGAGATTGCTACGCTTCGCTCGCAAAAGGATATAAATTTGCGAGGAACGAAGTGACGCCACGCCTTAAAACCGCAGAGCAGGAGGAAGGAAGCAATCTTATCAATAGAGATATATTTTCTCATTACTAATTGCACATTGCTCATTATTCATTGATCATTGCTTCTTCACAGGTCTGGCAATTTTCATACCCCAGTCAAACAGCCAGTTAGGCAGAATTTTAATTAATCTTGTTGCATTTACTGTAAAAAAGGGGAACTGCACAATGCTTTTCCCTTTTTCAA
>JANPBV010000367.1:0-5261 GCA_031430615.1 Ignavibacteria bacterium
TATTCAAATCAGGAGATTCGGTCATTTTTTTCTTACCCCAAATGACAAAACTTATACCATTAGGATCAGTATATGAATCCCAAAAGTCAAAAGTATCTATGGTTTTAATAGTATTTACGGTTAGCGTAACATTGGGTAAATCTGAATTTGATAGGTCGATTTCCGTTGGAGTTGGTGTTTCGTTCCAATGAACGGTTAACTTTATTGCTTGCTTAACTACATTGAAGAAAATAATTTTATTCATAATTGTTATTTATTAATTTTTGTTTTAGTTTATTGTTTTCACTGATACCTTCAATATCCCGGATAGATGTTGCAACTTTTAAAGAAACAATATTGACTTTTCTTGCTTCCTTTATTTTTCCCTGTTTGTAAAATATTTCAGCTATATTCAATAAAGCGGCGGTTAGGTGTTTCTTTAAATTAAATTTCTTTGAATATCTAACTGCTTGTTTATAGCTTAATAAAGCTTTATTGAATCTATTCGATCTCGTGTAAACTGTCCCTAGATTTATTAATGCTCTAGTTATTCCTTCGTTGTTAACGTATCTTTTATCAAGTTGTAACTGCTTATTCAAATAGAATTCTGATTTTATAAGTTTTTTATCCTCCTTATAGGCAATGCCAATATTGCCAAACACATTTGATAAAGAACTATACATCTTTAATCTTTTATTTACTTTGATACATTTCTTGTAGTATTTTATTGATAAATTAAGTTTTTTTAGTTTTAGATAAATGTTTCCAATTGCCCCGTAAACAGAAGCTAGTCCGGATAGGTTTTTAGTTTTTTGGTATATCTTCAGTTGACCAAAATAATGATTTTTTGCTAAGCTAAACTTTCCAATCCTAAATAGTGTCCCACCAATATTACCAAGAGTTAGAACGTAAATATTCATATCTTTATTCTGCTTGCTTATCCTGTAAGCCATTTCAAATCGAGTTAATGCACTTTCGTAATCACCTTCATTGAAATATATTTTGCCGATGTTAATATGACAATTAGATATATGTTTTTTGTTTTTCATTTTTTCGGCAATCGAAAGAGCTTTAGTAAAAAAAGTTAATGCCAAATCTCCTTTTGCCCGATGATTACAGTTTATCCCAAGGTTCTTGTATGCATTAAAGTATAATTCATGATTCTGAGTTTTAACAGCTTCTTTGAGCTCTTTATCAAAGTACTTAGAAGCCATATAATATTTTTTTCTCTCTCTGTAATTACAGCCAATTCCATTAAATATATCGGAGTTTACTTGTGGCGAGCTTATTTTATATGAATATTTCAACGCCTTCATCAAAACATTGTTTGATTTATTAAAATCACCCTGTTTATAATATAGATCCCCAAGTTTAATGAATGCGGCTGCCTTTTGTTTTTCATCCTTATTTTTTTTTGCAAAGGAAAACGAGTTGTTAAAGGCTGCTTCTGCCTTTTTAATTTCGCCAATATGAGAATATACTTCTCCAAGCTTTAAATTTACCCGGCATTTTATCTTTGCATTATCGGTAATTTCTAGTATTTTTTTGTAACCTTCGGTTGCTTTGGTGTGCTCATAATTCTGTTTGGCAATATCAGCATATTCCTCTGTATAAAATACTGATCGCTTTATATTTCCCAAATACAGGAAACATTTGGCGAGTTTTGGAAAATTTTCCGGGTTATTTTTGTCAATAGAATTAATTTCTGAAAGGGTATGTTCAGAATTAGCGCTTTTTTTTTGAGCTTTATCAAAATGTAACTTAATATCTGTGAACATTTTTTTGCGTTTACAAATTATAGAAAATAATAAATTAAGCAGTAGCCCGTCAGAACTACCTGTAATTTCCTCTACCTTGTTTAACGCGTGATAATTAAGTAATTTAGCGAAATATTTTTGATAAAATCAAGTAATTTTTCGGTATCTAAATGCATAAAAAAGAAGTGTTTATTATTGATGCAGCGCGTACACCAATAGGTAAATTCGGGGGTGCGTTAAAGGATGTAAGACCCGATGATATGGCTGCCGGAGTAATCAAAGAAATTGTAAAAAGGAATCTTGACGATAAAGGTATATCAAAAGATATTATAGAAGATGTTGCGCTTGGATGCGCTAACCAGGCTGGTGAAGATAACCGTAATGTTGCAAGGATGAGCGTTCTGCTTGCGGGGCTGCCGGTCAGTGTTGGCGGTGTTACAGTAAACAGATTATGCGGCTCAGGTATGCAGGCAGTAATTGATGCCGCGCGCGCTATTATGACAGGTGAAGGCGATGTATTAATTGCAGGCGGAACGGAATCCATGACACGCGCTCCGTTTGTTATGCCAAAAGCATCCGAAGCATTCCAAAGAACAAATGTTATTTATGATACAACTATTGGGTGGCGTTTTACAAACCCAAAACTTGCAAAGATGTATTACCCTTATTCAATGGGCGAAACTGCCGAAAATGTCGCAAGGAAACATAACCTTTCACGTGAGAGGCAGGATGAATTCGCTCTTAACTCTCAGCAGAAAGCAAAGGAGGCAATTCTTGCCGGTAAGTTTAGAGGTGAAATAATTCCGGTTGAAATTATTACCAAGAAAGAGACCTTGGTTTTTGATGTTGATGAATTCCCAAGGCTTGATACAACAATAGAAAAACTCGCAAAATTAAAACCAGCCTTCGCAAAAGAAGGCGGCACAGTCACCGCGGGAAATTCCAGCGGCATAAATGACGGGGCATGCGCAATACTCCTTTCATCAGCGGATAAAGCTGATGAACTTGGCTTAACAAAACGCGCGAGAATTGTTTCATCGGCGGTTGCGGGGGTTGAGCCTGAGTGTATGGGGCTTGGTCCGATACCCGCTGTGCGTAAAGCTTTAGAGCGCGCAGGACTTAAGCTTGAGCAGATAGAACTTATTGAGCTGAACGAAGCATTTGCAGCGCAATCACTTGCATGCATTGATGAACTTGGCATGGATATAAGTAAAGTAAATGTTAACGGCGGGGCAATTGCATTGGGGCACCCATTAGGCATGAGCGGAGCAAGAATTCTTACCACTTTATTGTATGAAATGGAAAAGAGAAATTTGAGATATGGTTTGGCAGCAATGTGTATTGGGGTTGGCCAGGGAATTGCTACAATCATTGAACGAGTCTAAAGATTTGAGATAAAGGTTACTGGTTAAAATTATAATAAATTTATTAATGGGCTTTAAAATTTCGGAATGCGGATTTTGAGATTGCGGATTAAAAATAAAGAATCATAACAACAAAGACAATCCGAAATCACCAATCCGAAATCCGAAATAGACAAAAGATAAATGAATTTTCCGAATACGTTAAGTCTGATAAGAATACTTCTTGCTCCGGTATTTCTATACCTGTTCTTATCTGATAAAGCAGGACTGGTTGCGGCATCGTTTATTGTATTCACAATTGCAGCCCTAACCGATTGGTATGACGGCTGGTATGCGCGCAGGTACGGATTCAAAACAAGGTGGGGTCAATTCATAGATCCGCTTGCGGATAAGATATTAACATCAGCGGCATTCATAGGATTTTATATGTATAAGCAAGTTGATCCGTTATTTTTTGGAAGTTCTGAGCCAATTCCAATAATAGTACTGCTTGCTGTAATAATATTCAGGGATATTGTGTTAACAATTGCAAGAAGCATGCAGGAGCTAAAAGGCAAAGAGTTCAGAACCTCGATGGTATCAAAAACGAAAACGTTCATTCAAATGGCATTTATTTTCCTGATTATAGGGCTTATTTCAATAGCAGCCCTTACAAGAGGAAGTATGACAAACATAAGTATAATTAACTATTTGCATTCAGATATTAATTATTATATATTGCTTTTGATAACATTGCTTACTGCGGCAAGCGGAATTGCTTACATATTTGAATCAGGTGAAAATATTGAAAAGCAGACGTATAATTAAAAAGTTTATTTATAATTTAAAAATAGAATTGACCGATATATAACAAATGGCATTCAAATTAATAAAAGAAAAAAATCCAACAAATGAAGAAGTAAAGGTACCGTTTGTAATTACCCTGTTTGGGAGTGGTTTTTTTGTAGGATTCATTCCGGTTGCATCGGGCACGTTCGGGTCGCTGATAGGACTTGCGCTATACCTTTCTCCCAGAATGTCCGAGTTCTATTATTTAACGCTCCTGCTGATACTGGTATTTATTGTTGGCGTATTTTGCGCAGAAAAAATGCGCGGAAGATACGGCGAAGACCCGCCGCAGGTAATAATAGATGAAATAGCAGGGCAGCTTTTCACATACCTTATTGGTTCAGTTGTATTTGAACTGTTCTTCCCGTTCAAATCATTTGATCCTGCAACTGCATTTGATACAAAAGTGGTGTTTGGCATCATAGGTTTTTTTGCATTCAGGTTTTTTGATATTGTAAAACTTGAACCCGCAAAGTATTTTGATAACAAAGATTCCGGCTGGGGAATAATGATGGATGATATTGCAGCTGGATTGTATGCGGGAATATTATCAGCAGTGCTAACTCATTTAGCCTGGTATCAGTTCTTAAGAAAGTATTTAGGATAACTGCACAAATAGTGAAATAATGAGATAGAGAGATAGTGAAATCTGTAATTTATCTAACGACAAAAGCCAGTAAGCAATTTACAATAATTTTAAAAAATCACAAATAAATCTGATTTATAAAATATGATTCGGCTTTTTAGTTTTACCACAAATTAAAAATGAATAAAATCCCTTAATAATAAAATATAGTTTTATCTTATCAATCATTCTTTCATGAGATCAATCATAATTTCAATAGGCGATGAGGTTTTAATAGGACAGGTGGTGAATACCAATGCTTCCTGGCTTGGCAGGGAACTGCTTTCTATAGGGATTCCCGCTGAAAGAATTATTACTGTTCCCGATAACGAAAAGGAAATTCTCAAAGAGTTTAAGAATGCATTTAAGAATTATGATGTTGTGGTTGTGACCGGCGGCTTGGGTCCGACCCACGACGACATAACGGTTAAAACGGTTGCGAAATTCTTCAAAAGTCAATATGCGCTGAATGAAAAAGTATTAAAGCATGTAAAGAGCATTTTTGCAAGGAGAAATATTGCTATGCCCGTTGTAAATATTGGTCAGGCTCTGGTTCCCGAAATAGCTACTGTGCTTGAAAATAAAACAGGTACAGCGCCGGGTCTGCTGATTGATAAAAATGGCAAAGTGTTTTGTGTTATGCCGGGTGTACCCCATGAAATGAAGTATATCAGCCAAACGGGGCTGTTTCCTTACCTTACAAAAAAA
>JANPBV010000368.1:0-4594 GCA_031430615.1 Ignavibacteria bacterium
AAGGTTCATTAAAAACTATGAATAAAAAAATCGGTTTGCCTGGATTCCCATTAAGCAGGCTAAGAAGACTGCGTCGGAATGAGAACATAAGGGAAATGGTAAGTGAGACTTCACTTCATTCGTCAGATTTCATTTATCCCATTTTTGTTGTTGAAGGGAAAAAAATCCGCAAAGAAATAATGTCGATGCCGGGTATTTATCATCTTTCAGAGGAAAATGCTTTAAAAGAATGTGAAGATGCATTAAAACTCGGAGTAAAATCTGTAATACTTTTTGGAATCCCTTCACATAAGGATGAAGCCGGAACAGGCGCATATGACACAAACGGGGTAATACAAAGTACAGTATGCGCAATTAAAAAACAAATTCCCGAAATGATCGTTGTTACTGATGTGTGTCTATGCGAATATACTTCTCACGGGCATTGCGGTGTTATAGAAAACGGAAAAGTGAACAACGATATGACACTTGATCTGCTTGTTAAAGAAGCAGTCTCACACGCAGATTCAGGAGCTGATATTATTGCACCCAGTGATATGATGGACGGCAGAATTGTCGCTATTAGAAGAGGACTCGATTCTAAAGGATTCAATGAAATTCCAATCCTTGCTTATTCTGCAAAGTATTCATCTTCATTTTATGGGCCATTTAGGGAGGCAGCAGAATCTGCTCCTCAGTTTGGAGATAGAAAATCATATCAGATGGATTTTCGTAACAGCGATGAGGCACTCCGCGAGATATACCTTGATATTAAGGAAGGAGCCGATATGATAATGGTTAAGCCTGCGCTTTCATATCTGGATATTATCCGCAGAGCGAAAGACAATTTTAATATACCAATTGCGGCTTACAATGTTAGCGGTGAGTATAGTATGATTAAGTCAGCAGCAAACGCGGGATGGATTGACGGTGAAAAGACGATGATGGAAGTCCTTTATTCAATAAAACGAGCCGGGGCAGATATGATAATCACATATTTTGCTAAAGAAGCTTCAAAACTAATGTAAATCAATATCAAAAGTTCAATGAAATTTTCTAATAGTGAAAAACTGTTCAAAGAAGCACTCACATTAATGCCCGGTGGTGTAAATTCACCCGTCAGAGCTTTCAGTTCGGTTGAAAGAAATCCGCTGTACATCAAAAAAGCAAAAGGCGCATATATTTTCGATGAAGACGGAAATAAGTTTATAGATTATATCGGTTCATGGGGACCCATGATTCTCGGACACTCTCATAAAACAGTTTTAAAACATCTGATTAAAACTGCAAAAGATGGCACGAGTTTCGGAGCCTGCTCAGCAGGTGAAATTAGGCTCGCGAAGATGATACAAAAGTTCTTCCCTTCTATAGAAATTGTAAGAATGGTGAATTCAGGTACAGAGGCCACCATGAGTGTAGTCCGTCTTGCAAGAGCGTATACTGGCAGAGATAAGATGATTAAGTTCGAAGGATGTTATCACGGGCACGGAGATTCTTTTCTTATCAAAGCAGGCTCAGGCATTGCAACACTTGGACTGCCCGATTCACCAGGAGTTACAAAATCAAATGCAAATGATACACTAACTGCAAAATACAATGATATTGATTCCGTATACAGACTAGTGGAGAGCAATAGAGGAAATGTAGCAACAATACTTATTGAAGCCATAGCAGGAAACATGGGATGTGTACCCGCTGATAAAGAATTTCTCTTAAAGCTTAGAGCGCTTTGCAATGAAGAGAAAATTGTTTTGATTTTCGATGAGGTCATGACAGGATTCCGAGTAGCGAAAGGCGGAGCACAGGAATTGTACGATATTAAACCTGATCTAACAACTCTAGGCAAGATTATTGGCGGTGGATTACCTGTCGGTGCTTACGGAGGAAAGAAAGAGATTATGCAGATGATAGCTCCTTCAGGTCCGGTTTATCAGGCAGGAACACTTTCGGGAAATCCTCTTGCTATGGTCTCGGGTTACCAAACTCTGAAAATCATTTCTAATGATCAGAAATTCTATCAGAAACTGAAAGCTAAGTCAGAATATCTATATGAGGGCATTAAAGATGTGATGAAACAAAACAATAAGCATTTTGTGCTTAATTCAGTCGGCTCTATGTTTACTTTATTTTTTACTGAAAAGAAAGTAATTGATTATAAATCGGCGAAAACAAGTGATACGAAATTGTTTAGTTCTTACTTTAATTACATTCTGAAAAAAGGGGTTTATCTACCACCATCTCAATTTGAATCATGTTTTATTTCGGCAGTTCACAGCAAAGCAGACCTTGATAAAACAATAGAATCAGTATATTCTTACTTTAAGAAAGCAAAATAATCACTCATTCCATTTTACCGCAGAAATAACAAGAATGTATCATGCAAGATACTTAAAACAATAACTTCTTATCGCAATATTCTAATAAACTTTCATTAGAATTCTAATAATTTATTATTTATTAGTGTCAGTAACACCCTTCAAAAACAGGCTAAAAACGAACAATTTAGGAAAAGATTTTAAAAGGTTTTTGTTGATTTTGAGCTAAAAACGCAATATCCACATCCTCCCGAACCAGGCGCTCTACCGGGCTGAGCCACACCCCGAACAATTATTTAATACAAGAATAAGGGAAATTTGTTTCTGAATAAATTCCAAAAATATTGCCAAAAAATATTTAATAAAAAGAACATTTAATAATAAGGAAATACCGGGAAATTTTGTTATTTCTTACTTTAATAAATAAAAACCTATACTTCACAGATTTAAGGTGTTGGACCGCCTAATTTTCGTCTGTTTCTCATATCATTAATAAATAACACATATTCCGGTTCCAGCGATGCACTGATATTCGGGGTAGCGTGTACCAATTCCTGAAGTAAAGCAATTGTCATCCTGCTGGGAGGAAGCTTGAAAAAATCCTGGGTTATATCAATTTTGGTCTTAGGTCCCGGCTCCCATGTATCTTTTCCTGATGCGGTTTTTTCTATAGTTAGCTTAGAGCCGAAAGGTTTTTCCATTTGCTCAAGCCTGTCATTTACGGCTGCTATTGCTTTCTGATCTTCGAATTTCGGCAGAGTTGCGGGCATTGTAAGACCAAATCTAGGAGAAAAAATTTCCTTCATTCTAAAAAAAGCCCTTGCTGTATCATCATCAAAAACCCATGATTTTTTTTCTCTTACTTTAACTATATCAGAATAATGAGAAGCTGTATCAAAAGTTATTAAAGAAAACCACTGCTCTATCCATGCAATTGCGAGATCAATATCCTTTGATTCAGAAGCCGTCATACCACCTTTATGTTCATCATCCACTTTTGGACCAACCTGGTCAGTTTTTTTCTTCGGGTCTTCAAGAAGAAGTTTTACAAGCATGTGGAAAGATGCCGCATTTTTCATAGCGCTGTCTTTATCTATAAGCTTTATTAACCTGGTATTGGCATAGGCTATATCATCAGATTCAATTCCGGGCACACCATGATGCCCTTCATGAATCGCGATTATAGATTGTTCCTGGTCTGTCTCCTTCTCATAGGAAGAGCAAATAAACATTTTACCTTCATCACCTTTGTTAGGAGTATCTCTATTATATGCAGGTGAACCAGCCTGGCAGCCTCCATCACACTCGGTAGCGCATATATGGTTATCTTTTTTCTTCAGATTATTGATATGTTTAGCAATTTTATCAAGTATATCAATAACATCCGTTATTATCTTATCTTTTTCGGCTGAATCTTTCGGGTCTTTTGGTCTGAAAAGATCTTCAAAAACCAATTTCTCATGTTCAGGTGTTTTAGGAGGAAGTTTTTTCTTCGCATCATCTATCATCTGCACCCCTCTATCAACAGCTTTATTGAAAAGTTCGTATGGTTCTGGGCAGTCTTTAACTGTTGGAGCACCTGCGCCGCATTTCAAACCTTCTTTGGCTTCCCCGGGAATTAATGTTACTGAACGAAACTCCCTGTAATGAACCTGTCCTTTCCCTTCATCCAGAGAAGGTTTTTCTTCTATTGTCACAGTTTTAGGGATTTTAGGTTCAATATAACTTCTTACATCGTTGATCCTGTTCTTTATAAGCTGTTTATTGAATTCATCATTACCTTCTTCACT
This sequence comes from Ignavibacteria bacterium, assembly GCA_031430615.1. Lineage (GTDB taxonomy): Bacteria > Bacteroidota > Ignavibacteria > Tepidaquicellales > OLB5 > OLB5. The sequence continues at coordinate 4,085 of JANPBV010000368.1, forward strand.
GGCAAAACCTTTTAGCACTAATTTAGGCGGCACAATACCTGCAGATGTCACATCAAGCTTTTTCTTTTCATCAGCATCCATTTTAGATTCGCCTAATTCATAAAAAACCTGGAATGTTTTCTTTGCTGAATCAGGTGGTTTGCCCCTTATAATAAAATCTTCTGATTTCTTATCGGTATCTTTTTCAACACTGTTATCACGGGATGCCATATCCATAAGACCCAGAGTTTTTTTGCCCGTTCTCCCGTCAACATCAACTCCAGTCAAACCGGAGGCAGATTGGAATTTAACCACAGCATTGGTTGTCTCATTGCCATAGCTGCCATCTGCTCCAAAAATGGGAAGTGTGAACCCGAGCTTAATTAATACATTCTGAAGTTTCTTTACATGATTCCCTTTTGCGCCATTTTTCAGGACCTTTTCTCCATCAAAAACAGCTTCAAGCTCTGCATCTCCTCTCAGGTCCGCAGATGATAAGTCATGTCCTTCACCTTCTTTTCGCTGAATATT
>JANPBV010000369.1:0-22461 GCA_031430615.1 Ignavibacteria bacterium
TAAGAGGCGGATTCTTCTATGAAGATCCGGATAGAGGAAAAAGAAAATTCTTTACCCTTGGCGCAAGTATAAGATACAGTATGTACGGATTTGATTTCAGTTATATTAATACAATTGAGGATAATCATCCTTTGGCTAATACACTCAGGTTCACACTTTCAGTTAATTTTGGAAATCCTGAAACTATAGTAAAAAAACCCGAGGAAAAGAAACCCGAAGATCAACCCCAGAAATAATTAAATGAATATTAAAAGTTCGCTATTCAGTTTGCGGATATTAACAGCAATACTGCTGTTAATATCCGTTAAATTTATTGTGTATTCGCAGGCAAATAACCTGCTGAACAATAAAATTGCAGATAAACAGTTAAATTTAACTCACCCTATCAATTATCACCCACAGAATAAAACGGAAAGTTATTACAACAATCAGCTTTTCCGAGCGGTTCTGCCTGAAACACTGAATGTATACGCTATCAGGGTTCAGTTCAAACCTGATAACAATTCTCAGACAACAGGAGACGGTAGGTTTGATGTATCGAGTAATTATCCAGATTCAGTTGATTGCCCGCCACATGATAGTTTATATTTTATTCATAAGCTTGAGTTCCTTAAGAATTATTATTACAAATCTTCAAAAGGGAAATTAATAATAAATTATATATTACTTCCAACTGTTCGCAATTTACCAAATGAAATGCAGGATTATTCACCAAGAAGAACAGAGAATCTCCAAAGAATGGGAAATTTATTCTTTGATGTTTGGCGCTCTGCGGATAGCACTATAGATTTTTCGGGTATAAACCCATCAAATTCTGCTTTCATTATTTTTCATGCCGGAGTGGGAAGAGACGTTGACCTTGAATCTCAAGGATTGTTTGTTGGTGAGCTTGATTTGCCTTCAATTTATATGGGCTTAAGCTCGTTAAGATCAATTTACGGAGATACAACTCAGGGATATTATACAAATGAAGGTACAATTATACCAAGCTCTTGTATGCTGCCCGAACAGGAATATAGAATAGTAAATACTTCTTTTGGTGATGTTTACTTAGAGCTAGGAATGAACGGAATTGTTGTTGCAACAATAGGCAGTCATATAGGTTTACCTGATCTCTTTGATACAGAAACAGGCAGAACAGCAATTGGAAGGTTTGGTTTAATGGATGGACAGGCAATATTCAGCTACCTTGGTGTATTCCCGCCGGAACCCTCTGCTTGGGAAAAGCAATATCTTGGCTGGGTTGATCCTATACTTGTTGGTACAAATGGAACATATACTACCAAGGCTGCGACACTTGATATAAACGGCAATGAATCGGTGTATAAAATTTTAATCAGCGGGAAGGAATATTTCCTTGTTGAAAACCGTAACCGTGATGCTTATGGCAACGATCAGACAATATATTATGTGCAGCAGAGCGGGGTAAGAGATTCAATTAAGTTTACACAGGATGTTGATGGTTTTAACAGCTCAGATATATGGAAACTTAAAGGAAGTATAACTGATGTAGATGAACTTGATTGGAGCATACCGGGTTTTAAAAATGATACCGCTAATTATCAGGGCGGGATACTTGTTTGGCACATTGATGAAAATGTAATTGACGCAAAAATAAGCAGTAATACTATCAATACAGATATTGACCATAGAGGTGTTGATGTTGAAGAAGCAAAGGGTTCACAGGATATTGGCGTGGTTGTTTCTACCCCGATAGGTGATATTATCAGCGATGGCTTCTTTGTTGATTTCTGGTATAACGGCGAGCATTACAGACCTTCAAATATTTACAGGAATGTTTTCAATCAAACATCATTCCCTAATTCAAAAAGCTATTCAAACATTAATTCACGGGTTTGTCTTAGCGCTTTTAGCCAAATTGGACCGACTATGACTTTTAATTTTGAAAGCTGTGGAAATGTTGCCAATATTAATAACTTTCCAAGGTTTGTAGGAAAAGATTTGAGCGGAAATTCACAGCCAATGGGTTTTGATTTCAACGGAAATAGTTTTGACGAGATTTTTGTAAATGTAAATGATAGCTTATTCGGTTTCCGTGATAATGGCAATCCAATAAGAGTAGATATGCCTAATGGCTATCTTAAAGACAGCGCTTCTGGATTTGCAGTCGGTTACTTGAATTATAATATAGGCGGACAAAGTAAGTTTGTTACGGGAGTTTCAGGAAGTAAGTTAAACCTGATAAGTTTTAATATTGATACCGCAACTACCGCACCATTGGTCCAAAGCTTTGATGCTGGTGTTGGTTTAACATCACCTAATCTATTAAAAGGACCATTAAATCAGCCCAGTGAAGACAATAGAATATATATAGGAACACAAAACGGAAGAATAGCTTTATTTGAAATTGATAGCCTTACATTTACTTTTGATGCTGTTGCTACTAGTAAGGTAATATCACTGGCTTACGGTAATGTTTTTGGATCATATCCAGTGGGATTTTCCTTTATTGCAGACAATAATAAGTATCTTGCTCTGAGTAATATTGCTTTTGGAACAAATATTGATCTCAATCCGGTAAAAATTACCAATGAGAATAAAATAATCAGAACAGCAGCCAGTGGCGGCGATACAGTAATATCAAATAATCTTGGTATCACATCAATAAACTCTACACCAACAATTTGTGATATCAACGGTGACGGCCAGCAGGAGATTATTCTTACTGCTGATAATAAAATATATGCCATCAATAAATTTGGTGTTGTTCTGGATAACTTTCCGTATAGTGTTCCAAATGTAAGTTCAATTACAAGCGGTGTTGCCGTTGCTGATCTTAACGGTGATAATATTGCGGAAGTGATGTTTGGTACAGGTGATGGCAGAATTTACGCGTATAGCATAAACGGCAAAGTACTTGATGGCTTCCCCCTTTCAACAGGCGGCAGAGTGAGATCCACTCCTGCAATAATAAATTCCAATGGTAACTTTGGGCTTCTTGTATATTCAGAAGATGGATATTTATACGGCTATAAAACACCATGGACATATGATTCAACAAAGATATTATGGAAGAACTTCTTAAGGAATTCAAGCCATTCAAATGACGGTTCAGGAAGCATAACAACTGTAACTGCAAATGGTTCCTGTCTGCCTTCAGATAAGGTATATAACTGGCCAAATCCTGCATACGGCAAGTCAACCAATATCCGTTACTTCCTAAATGGTGATGTAACAGGTATAAGCATAAAAATACTTGATCTCTCAGGTGAGCTTGTCACAACCCTTGCAGGTACAACCAATAAAGGCCTGGATAATGAAGTACCATGGGATATTTCAAACGTTCAAAGTGGTATTTATATTGCTGTTTTAGAGCTTAATGGCGGCTGCAGTGAAACGGCTTCGATCAAAATAGCTGTAGTAAAATAAATTGAAAAAATCAGAAAATTTTAAATTCAGTCCCGTTGTATACAGCGGGACTTTTTTATGGATATAATTGTAAACATAATACTTGGTCTTTATCTGTTAATGCATTTGATAATGCTTATTGGACTGCTTGTTAATTCAAGGAAGACAAAAAAATCTTCATTTGAGCCTAAAGTATCTATTGTAATTTGCGCTAAAGATGAAGAAGGAAGTATTGAAGACTGCATTAAATCACTTCTTGATCTTAATTACCCTATAGAAAAGCTTGAAGTCATACTTGTTAATGACAGGTCTGTTGACAGGACCAAAGAAATAATGATTACGTATACTCAAAAACATACTTCACTTAAATATTATGAAGTAACAGCATCACATGAAAAGCTAAAAGGTAAAACAAATGCTCTTGCGAAGGCTCTAAAACTTACAACAGGCGAAATAATATTTACAACCGATGCCGATATTAAAGTAAACCGTAACTGGATACGTAGAATGCTGGATCACTATGATGAAAACACGGGTGTTGCCGCCGGGTTTTCGGTAATTTTACCCAAAGGTTTGTTTTACGGACTTCAATCAGCAGACTGGCTCTACCTTCTATCTGTAGCCTCTGGCGGTGATGGCGTTGGAGTGCCAATTAGCTGTGTTGGAAATAACATGTCATACAGGAAAGATGCTTACGATAAAATTGGCGGCTATGAAAACATCAAATTTTCTATTACTGAAGATTTCCTTCTGCTGCAAAAGATACACAAGGATAGTGAATACAAGAGAACTCAATTCCCGGTGGATGATGATACCAAAAATATAACTCTGCCATGCACAGATTTAACTACTTTATTCAGGCAGAAAAAGCGCTGGGCAATGGGTGGCATGGGTGAATTTAATTTTGGCATAGTTGTCGGGATGTTCTCATGGCTTATGGGAGCTGTTATTCTGACAGGATGGTCTTATTTAAGCATCCAGGATTACCTGTTTTTTGTTATCACAAAGCTTATTGCTGATTCAGTATTTCTATTTCCCGCAATAAAGGAATTTAAAATGTTTAAGGTTTATTTATACATGCCTTTATATGAAATATACTTTGCAATATATGTGATAATTACATCTGTGCTTCTTGCTGTAGATAGAAAAGTAGTGTGGAAGGGGCAAAAGATATAAACTCTTCCAATATTAATCATAATACGAGGTAATTTCACTGCCAAGGAATTTGGTAGTCCAAGCGATAACACCAATATCATCAAGATAGCCTACAAATGGGGCAAAATCAGGCATAGCATCAAAGGGGGTTACAAAATATATCAATGCGGCAACTACAATTGATTTCTTATACCATTTTACATCGCTATCCATCATATATCTTCTTAAAGCCTTTAAATGACTTATAACTTTTAGAATGCTTTTCTTACTCGAAAGAATTTTTTTACCAACATTTCTGTCAAGATCAAATGTTTCTTTCTCTGAAAGTGGTCTTTCCGGGTAATATTCTTCCAGAATATCGGTATCTGAATTATCGGTTATTTCTATGTTATTTTTCATGGTATAAATATATCAATTAAACTGAGGTACGGTTTTGCGACAAATGATATAATTGTAACAAATACCGAGGAAAACCCCGGTACAAAGTTAAACAGCATGAGTATGATAAATATTCCCATAAACCCAATTCTTCTGTAACGCATTGCAAGCTCATCCGGTAACAGGTTCGCCAGGATGTGTGAGCCATCCAAAGGGGGAATAGGTATCATATTAAAAACTGCAAGTGAAACATTCAGAAATATACCCGCAGAGAACATTTTATTCATGTAATTCAGAAATTCAAAAAAATAAGTACCCTGCTGAAGTTTAATTGCCGATGATAAGTAATATATACCTATAACAAAGCAGGTACAGAGAAAAGCAATAATCAGATTTGAGATGGGTCCGGCGATCGTTACAAGAGTATCATCACGTTTAAAATGCCTGAAATTCCGGGGGTCAATTGGCACAGGTTTAGCCCATGCTATAAATACTCTGCCGGTAGCAAGAATTGAAAATAACGGAATCAAAATTGATCCAAATAGATCAATATGCGGGATAGGGTTAAGTGTAATTCTCCCAAGATCTTTTGCAGTAGTATCGCCGCACTTTAATGCTACCCATGCATGCGCCATTTCATGAATTACCACAGAAAAAATAAGTATCGGGATTATGTAAATATTTTCAACGTATGATCTTAGGTCCATTTAAAATCTTATTATAGGGAATTTAGTTTTAGTTGTAACCGAAACAAATGAGTTATCTTTCATATAATTATATTTCACAGAAAAATCGAAAATGAAAACAGTAAAGCCAACACCGGCGCCAACGCTGATTTTTGATTCAGTCACCGGGAGTCCTTCAAATGAACGGTCAACATCGAAATCACGTTTTATATTGTTACTCTTCACATCAACAGAAATAAACGGCATTGTGAATGAAGAACGAATAAGCTTTGAAAGCGAGTAATCTATATTTAATCCAATTGCCAGAACTTTTGTCCTGTAACTGCTTAAAAGATTTGTTGTACGGAAGAGATCAGGTGAGTTAAAAGAATAATAATTCACTTCGCCTCCAATTACAAATGGAAAAATTCCGGTTGATGAAAATTCCAATCGCCCAAGAATACCAAATACCGGATTTGCTGTTTCCGAAAACTTCGATGTTGGTATTCCAAGTCCGCCGCCTATACCAATAAATAATGCGCTTATGGATCTTTTTGTAACAGGATTTTTCTTCAATGAATCAGCATAAGTCGCTTTATTTGTAATACTACCTGAGCTTATTTTAAGATCAGGCTTTGTAAAACTTTGAGAATATGTGTTTGCCGATATTAATGCTGCTATTAATATTATAAGTAGTTTTAAGTTTGTGATTTTCAATATAAATTACTGTAATTTTATGTATTTAGAAAATAACTTATATATTTTGTTTGCTTCTGGCTTATTAATGCTTTTCTTCTTTAACGCAAGTTTAACTGTTTCAATTCCCATCAGTACATAGTAATAAAGGATGTCTTTACCAACTATGCTTAACGCTTCCAGATGGCTTTCTAGAGTACTTACATCGTTTCGCTCAATGGGTCCGGTCAACGCTGCTTTTGGTCCCGATGTTGAAATATTTCGAAGTGTTTGCTGCGCTAAAGGCATATATATGTTGAAAAATTTGAGTTTATTAAACCCATTTATTTGTATCTTTTTAGAGCCTGCTTCTTCAATTTTGCTGTTTAAAACTGTCAGGTAATTTGATGCCATCACACAGCAAATATGATGATAAACTTTATTTTCTTTTTTTATTGTAAATGATAATGCTTTAATCTTCCGCGCTAAAAGCGCTGCTTTCCTTACAGCAGTTTTGTTCCCTTCAAGAGCTATATAAATACTATTAAATCTGTTATTATACTTTAACGCTTTCCGTTCAAATGTCTGAACAGGGTGGAAGCTTGCTGTTAAGGCTCCTTTTTTTGAAAGTGGTGAAAGCTCATTGCTAGTTAGCGCGCCTGAAGTATGGAAAATATATTTACCCTTAAGAGTTACTTTAGCGCTTTCAATTAATGATACTGCTTCGTGTATTTTTGAATCCTGAACACAAATGAATATTATATCTGCATTATCAATCAGCTTGCTGATGTTTCCCGCTAGAGCTTTTCTATTTTTAACAACCGATACGGCATACCCCTTGCCCGCATTTTTAAGTACGTAGTACAGGTGAGAGCCAAGCTTGCCGTAACCAATTATTAAAATATTTTCCAATTTCAGGTTAATTATATTTGATAATCGTTTTTACTTCTTAAAATTATTGTAACAGGTCCATCATTTACAAGCTTTACTTTCATCATTGCGCCAAATTCACCTTTGTGGACTTTATCAAAGCCTAAGAGGTCTTTTACTTCCCGGATATAATATTCATAAAGCTCCTCTGCAATTTTTGGCTCTGCGGCATCAGTAAAGCTTGGGCGGTTGCCGTGCCTTGTATCAGCATGCAGTGTGAATTGAGAAACTATCATGATATCAAAGCCTGCCTCGAGCAAAGAGAGATTCATCTTATCATTTTCATCTGAAAATATCCTTAAATTTATGGTTTTAGCCGCAAGATAAGCAGCATCGGTTTCCGTATCGCCCTCTTTAACTCCCAGGAGTACAAGCAATCCTCCCCGTATGCTATCAACCAGGTCGGAGTTCACGGTAACATTACATTCGGTAACTCTTTGTACTAATGCTATCATTGTTTATTTGACTCAATTATTAATACTCTTGGCATATTTATCAGATCATTATGAATTGAATAGTTTTCAATCTTAAAATCTGTTAAAAGTTTAACTATTGCGTCTTTTTTACCATCACCTATTTCTAAAAAGATCACAGGATTGTTTTCTTTATTTCCGGTAAGCTCAAAAATTCTTTTATAGAATGTTAAGCCATCATTGTTATCAGTAAGCGCAATATAAGGCTCGTATTGTTTAACTTCTTCATCAAGTCCTGCTATATCCTGCGCCGCAATATAAGGAGGGTTACTTACAACTATATCATATCCTTTAAATGAATCAATTGAATTTAAAATATCTTTTTGTATGATATTTATTTTATCCGCTAAATTATTCAGTATGATGTTCTCTTCGGCAACTTTTAAAGCCTCCGCGCTGATATCAACTGCATCAATAATGCACTCAGTATTTGCGGCAATTGCGGCAGAAATACAGCCTGAGCCTGTCCCTACTTCAAGGATGCGGGGTTTAGCTATATTCCCTGATTTAATATGCTCTAAAACATGATCTACTAGTATTTCCGTTTCCTGCCTTGGGATAAGCACATCAGGTGTAACATTAAAGCTTAATCCGTAAAATTCAGTTTTGCCTAAAATATACTGCAGGGGTTCAAATTTAAGCCTGCGCTTAACTTTATTTCTGTAATCAGAAAGTTCATTATCAGTAAGCGGCTTCTCGAAATTAAGGTAGAGGTTCATCCTGTTGTACCCTGTGGTATCACTAAGCAGAAGTTCGGCATTTAATCTTGGGTTATTTATTCCTTTTTCCGCAAAGGCATTTTCTGTCACCTTTAATATTCCAAGAATACTCCACGTCTTTAGGGTTTCATTCATTTATTACCGTAATTGGTGAATTATTAATTAAGGTAAGCCCCCGGGCTTTTATTATCATACACAACTTCACCGCGAATTATTGTCATTAATATTTTAGCTTTTAATAACATCATTGGGTCTGATGCGACTATATCATCTGAGAGTACAACCATATCTGCAAATTTATCTTTTTCAAGCGTTCCTTTTACATCATCAGCAAAAGATGCATATGCTGAATATACCGTGAACGACTTCAGCGCATCAAGAACTGAAAGCTTTTGCGCGGTATTGTTTGATAGCCTGTTAGCGGCAGTATCAATAGATAGACCGCTTGATAAGTAATACATAATTATAAGCGGGTTAATTGTATGATAGGGAAAATCAGTTCCCGAAATTATCAAATTATTCTGTTTGAAGAGTGTACTCCATAAACCAAGGTTTTGCCCGTTTTCAGGTTTGATAATTTCGTTCAATAATAATTTATCTGATAATGTTACCTCGGGTCTTACAGATGGAATTATTTCCATCTGCTTAATTCTCTGCATATCTGCGGGTGTGACAAATTCAAGATACTCTAATCTCGTTCTGCCGGCTTTGGATTTAACTTCCTTGTTAACCGATTCAATCGAATTAAGTGTCTGCGTTAAAGCTCTATCGCCAACCGTCTTAATGGATATCTGGAAATCCTTCTCATTTGCTTTCTTTGTCATTTCCTTAATATCAAAATCATCATTAAAGGGGGTCATTCTCTTCGGCTCTTCATTGTAATCATTTACCATAGCTGCATCCTGAGTTTCGAAATAACCGTCATACTCAAGGCTTACACATTTTATGTTAATTCTCTCTTTATAGTTCTCGGGTCCGCTTGATATATATTTTTCAAATAAAGGTCCTTTGCCCGGTATCATTGCATATAGCCTTATAGGGAATTTATTATCATCAACCATTTTTTTATAAACGCTCAATCCTTGCTCTGTGATATTTGCGTCATTAATTTCCGTGATACCGTATTTGAAGAGTTCGTTTATACCGCGTGTGATGTTTGACATCACTTCCTGTTCAGATGGCTGAGGAAGAACGTTTATAACAAGCTCCTGAGCTGCTTCATAAAACAAGCCATTTGGATTATTGCCATCATCAAAACCTATGGAACCGTTTTCGGGGTCAGGGGTATCTTTTGTAACTTTGGTAAGATCCAGAACTTTTTTGTTTACCCATGTTGTATTGCCAAGCGCGTTAACGAGGTAAATGAACTGTGTCGTTGATACATTATCCAGTAAACCGTGATTCAGCCTTTCGAGGTCTTTATCCGATAGTTTTAACTCATCCCAACCAAAGCCGCCAATCCAATCATTAGGCTTTGATGTTTTTGCGCGTTCTTTTACAATATTTAAAATTTCATCAACTGATCTCGCATTCCTCAGGTCAAGCAGGCTTAACTGCTTTGAAAATTCCATAAGATTTGCCTCAGCATCAATAAACCCGGGAACTACTGTTTTTCCCTTCAGGTCAATTACCTTTGCATCTTTATATTTTTCGGTCAGCTCGCTTGATTTTCCGGTGGCAAGTATCCTGCCTTCATACACAGCCAGGGCTTCTACAACAGTGTTATTTTTATCTAAAGTATATATCTTTCCGTTGATATAAATAACCTCGGGTTTTTTACTGCATGCAGCTAAAAATATGCAAAATAGCGCGAAAACAAGGATTTTTAATGCTTTCATTAGACAGATTTTAAATTTTTATTATTACAAATATAGGTAAATTATTAAGAACGTAAAATGAATATAAATCAGGCATTATAGTTCACTTACTCTGCGCGAGCTGTGGAAGTTCACCACCAACACTCATATCCCCAGTTGTTGGTCTTGTGACCAACAACACTTTAATGTTTTCCGGAAATTCGCCGCATTCCATTCGATAAGTTAAATTTTCATCAAACAAACGCTGGAATGCCTTTTTGGATTATTTTGGGCATAAATCGGTCGCATTCCGGGGATTCATCGAACCATTCCTGCGGCAGGCAGGCGATTCCGGTAATTCGTCAAATGATTCCAGTGAATGGAACTGCATTCCTGTGCTTCATTTCTGAATTCGGAATAGAATAATACATATGAAAATAGTGAAATTTCATTTGTAAAGAGATACATTTTTTATATGCAATATGCATCTTTATATAATATAATATATGTTATTGGCAGATGCAAGGAAGAAAGAAGCAAAAAAGAACAAAAAAATCTTAACCACGAATTTCACTAATTACACGAATTTTACTAATCTAATCAGGCAAATCAGAGTATCAGCAGAGTCTTTCATTTTCTTTATTCCACCCATTCAGGGCTTTTATAATTTATTTTTTGGTTCGATGAACTTCGTCCATCGTTGTTATATTGATGCCCCTTCGGGGCTCTCTCTGAATATATAGAAAACTATTCTCATCGTTATGTAGATTCAAGGTGCTTTAGGCAAAAAAATAAAATAATTCGTGGAAATTAGTGAAATTCACATGACTTTCGCTGTTTGAGAGTTGGTTAATTTTTTTGATTATATTTTTCTGTTTAATCTCTCGTTTTATAACCATAATTTTGTATTAATGGATGAATCAAGGAAAGTATTAGCCAAAAAATATGAAAAGATTAAACTGACTGTAAATATTACTGAATCGGTTATCTCATTTATAGTATTAATCCTCTTTCTGTGGTTTGGCTACAGCAAAAGACTGGAATTGTATTCATACGGGTTTACTTCAAATCCTTACATTGCGCTTGTTATATATGGATTTATCATCGGGTTATTCAGCTCATTAGTTTCATTCCCGATTGATTATGCTTTCGGTTACAGGCTGGAGCATAAGTTTGGACTTTCAAACTTAACATTCAGCGGGTGGATATGGGAAAAAGCTAAGGCTGCCTTAATTGGGAGCATAATTGCCGCGCCAATTGCATTTTTATTCTACTGGTTGATATCAAGTTATGTTTTGTGGTGGTTTTATCTTGCCTGTATTGTTTGGGTATATTCTATTTTGCTTGCGCAGATAGCCCCGGTACTTATCTTCCCTTTATTCTATAAATTCACCCCAATTGAAAATGAAGAACTGAAAAATAAACTCTTAGCTTTATGCGATAAAGCCGGGTTTAAAGTGAGCGGTGTCTACAAGTTTAATATGAGCAAAACCACAAAGAAAGCCAATGCCGCATTTACGGGAATGGGGAAGACCAAAAGAATAATATTAGGCGATACACTCCTTGAAACTTTTACTGAAAAGGAAATTGAAACAGTATTTGCGCATGAACTGGGTCATTATAAACGCGGACATATAACAAAAAATATTTTCATATCACTATTTGGTACTTTCATCGGGCTCTTTGTAATGTCCCAAATATATATCAGGCTATTGCCATTATTCGGGTTCAGCCACCCGTGGGAAATAGGTGCGCTTCCGTTACTTGCAGTCATAGCGGCTGTTTATAGCTTTTTTACGAGTCCGCTCTCAGCCGGAATATCACGTAAATTTGAGTTTGAAGCCGATAGATTCGCAATAGATACAACAAGGGACCCTGATTCACTTGAATCAACAATGAAGAAACTTGCCGAGCAAAACCTCGCAGATGATGAACCTAATAAGCTCTTAGAGTTCTGGACATATTCACATCCATCAATAAAAAGAAGGATAGAGGCAGCAAGAAATTATTTTAATGCAAAATATCAGGCTGCCTGAATACCTTTAAAAAATATAATAAGAAATTCCGCTGTTGAAGGTAAAATAATATTCTTTTTTATCATTATAGTAATAACCAACCCCTGTAGCAAGTCTTAGTTTATTAATAATATTGAAAACAAGATTTCCGTTTGCCCTGAGAACATAATTAGTACCACTTTCCGCAGCTTTTTGTTTACCGGCATCATATTGAATATCGCCATATATACCGGCTATTCTGTTTAGGTAATGAAATATATAAAATCCTGCCGAGTATTTATAATCATATAAATTCCTGGAAATTGAAAACGACCCTGAATTTAAAAAATTATTGTATGAAATATTTAAAAAATCAGATCTTATAAAAATAGGACTGTGCATGTTTATTCTGTAAAAATCTGTATTATAATTATTATTAACCGGAAAAACATAATGGACAGAAAACAAAACACTTGTTTTACTGCTTAATGGTATTCCGTAAACAGCGTTCAGTGATAATGTTAAAGGATATTTAAGTGTATCCATATAGTTGGAATTTTGATAACCCAGTTCTGCCTGAAACTGGTATCCTTTATATTGAGGAAATAATATAAATTTACCGTCATAAAGTGTTTGGAAAAGCTTCATAGTCGCCCTGGCGTTAAGAGGCTTATCTATTATTTTTTCTTCAAGCAATATTTTTTCCAGTTCAGTAAAGAATTCAATCTCAGCATCATCTTTGAAAATGCTGCTGAAAACATTTCCATTCCTTTTATCCAGCAGTGAATTAAGAAGCATTCGGGTTTTTTTATCAAAAGGTTTATTTATATATTTTTCATCTTTTAAAACATTCTCAAAATTTGATGCTTCATTAACAACAATTGCATCAGTTATTTTCCCGAAACCGATATTAGGATAAAGAGAAATACTCTCTGCCGGATATCTTCCTTTTTGAAATTGCGCGATTACATCGCTGTAAATTCCTGCAAACAACTTATTCTTACTTAAATAATAACTGATGCCTCCCTTTAAGTACATCTGCGCTGAAGTTTCAATACCATAAATATCCGATTGAGGTCCCTTAAAAAGTGATGTATTTAAACTTGCCCTCAAAGAGTAATCGGTCCTTTCAGAAAAACGCCATTTTGTATATTCACTGCTTACATACATATAGTAAGTTAGTTTTGATTCATCAATTGCCAAATCTCTGTTTGAATATCGTAAATATGGCTCTGCATATAAAGTAAGATTACTTCCTTCAATAACTTTCGGCGGTTCGTATTCTTTGATTTTTTCCTGGGATTGAGATGATAGGACAAATGCGCTGATAAAAAATGTAAAAAGGTTTAGTTTTCTTAACATTTCAGTTGTAATTTAAGTGTTTTACGATATTCAAATATAAGTAAAATTAGTTATTTATTCACCTTACGCAAAACCACACACTCCTTTCCAAACTCCAGTTTGGAAAGTAAACTTTTCTCGGAAACGCTGTTTCGCACAAAACATAGCTTTTCTGAAAAGTAGCTGCTAAACCGGAGTTTAGCAACGAGGGAGCATGAAGAGTTTTGTTGCGATAATTATACTTTTGGATTATCAAATGTCTATATATATCACATGCGTAACATGAGTTATTTGTTTAATTCAATACACAGGTTAACTTCATTGTTTATAGAACTGTTTAAAATTATATTTGTCAGATGAAATCAAGAATTCTTGTTACAATTGGCGATATAAACGGTATTGGACCCGAAACAATCCTGAAGACCCTTAGAAATAAATCCATTACCCGAAAATATGATCTGACAATAATAACTCCAATCGAAGCGCTGGTATATTATTCAAGGTTTTTTAAATATAAGCTTGAACTTGATGATTTTAATGTTATACCGCTTGAAATTGGAAAGTTTAAGATCAAGCCCGGCATGATTTCCGCTGAAGCAGGTTTTATTGCAGGGCTTGCAATTAAAACCGCAATTGAGCTATGTTTAAATAATGAATATGATGCCATTGTTACAGCACCTATAAATAAAAAATCATTGAACCTTGGCGGCTTTAAATTTGACGGGCATACTGAAATGCTGACAAAGCTAAGCGGCGCAAAAGATTCATGTATGGTAATGCTCTCAGATATTCTGAATATGGCATTTGTAACCACACACCCTCCTTTAAAAGATGCTGCGGGACTTGTCACTAAAAAACGATTAATGAGCAAGCTGAATATTTGTTATGATGTTTTGAAGAATGACCTTAGGCTCAAAAAACCTGAAATGGCAGTTTTGGGATTAAATCCGCATGCAGGTGATAATGGTTTAATAGGTGATGAAGAAATGAAAATCATTTCACCCGCAATAAAGGAAGCCGGCAGGAAATTCAGACAGATGAAAATAAAGGGACCGCAATCACCTGATGCATTTTTTGCTTCAAAAAAATACCGTAATTTTGATATGACACTGGCAATGTATCATGACCAGGGATTTATACCATTTAAAATGCTTGCAGGACATAAAGGAACAAATTTTACTGCAGGGCTTAAATTTATCCGTACATCACCTGATCATGGAACCGCGTTTGATATTGCGGGCAAGAACATAGCAAGCGAAGTAAGCTTAATAGAAGCAATAAAATGGGCAGATAAATTATCAAAGAACAGAAAAAATATAAAATAAGCAGGAACTAATTGATAGACTTCAAAAATATTTCATTTTCATATCCCACAAAGGAATTATTTAACGATGTATCTTTTAAGATAGATAAAGGCGAATTCGTTTTCTTAATTGGCGAGAGCGGTATGGGCAAAACATCACTTTTAAGAATGATAAATATGGAGCTTTACCCTTCCACTGGTGAGCTTGTAGTTTACGGATTCAGCTCAAAGCATATTAAGAAGCCTGAAATTCCGGTATTGAGAAGAAAGATAGGTTTTGTATTTCAGGATTACAAGCTGTTGAATGATAGAGATGTATTTGAAAATGTCGCATTGCCTCTGTATTTATCAGGAATGAAGCCTGATGTGATAAAGAAAAAGGTATTTAATGTGCTTAATGAAGTCGGAGTGTTCGATTCATATAAAAAAATGCCTAACGAGCTATCCGGCGGCGAGCAGCAAAGAGTATCAATAGCCCGCGCAATTGTTAATGAACCATACATTTTGATAGCTGATGAGCCGACAGGCAACTTAGACCCGTTTGTATCGTTTGAAATAATAAAGCTGTTACTGAATATCAATTATAAAGGAACTGCGGTGTTTATAGCTACACATAATTATGATATTGTCAGAAGGCTAAAGAGCAAAAGGCTTCTGCAGATAAAAGATAAAAAAGTGCTCGATGTTGTTATAAAGGAGTAGCTGCTATAAACAGAACAAGGGGTTGCAACCCCTTGTTCATAAAACACTTTAGCTATCTCTGGCAATTAGGAACTGTAATACTTTTTCCCAATCTCTTTCAAATTCAAATTCAAATCTTTCATGCGGATTCATAGTAAAAGCCATTTCGATGTAATGTAAACCGAATTCAACTTCACCCTGCAGGAAGTAAAGCTTTGCTTTTGAATAATAAGGCTCAGCCCAAGCGGCATCTTTATCAATCAGGCTGCGCAGAATTTCATCAGCCTGCTTATATTCCTCTATATCAATATATGTATTTGCAAGGTCTAAAGAAGCCTGAAGGTTATCTGGGCTTAATGCCAGTACTGTTTTATAGCTTTGGATTGACTCAGGTATCTTTGCAAGATTATATTCCGCATCTGCTTTTGCGTACCAAAGTTCAGGGTTTTCTTTAAACAGCTCAACAGCTTTATCGTAATCACGCAGCGCTTTATTGAAATCTTCAAGCTGGTAATAACAGTTACCCCTGCCAAAATATGATTCATAATGAGCGGGATCAATTGCAACAGCTTTGGTAAAATTCTCAATGGCATCTTTATAGCTGCTCATTTGTTCATATGCGCTTGCAAGATTATACAATGCATATACATCCTTGCGGTTCAGAATTAACGCTGTTTTATAATCAGATATTGCGCGGGTAAGTATTCCAAGGCTCGCATAAGCGTTGCCTTTGTTATACCATGCAGAGGAGAACTTCGGGTTTATAGATATTGCCATTTCATAGCTTTCAACTGCGTAGTAATATCTGCCCATCCTGCTTTGAACAACACCCTTGTTATACCATGCGTTATAGTTGAACGGGACTATCTCAATATGCTTTTCATATGCCTGCAGCGAATCTGTCAGCCTGTCAAGATAATCATAACAATAGCCCATTTCGTAATATGAATCTTTATGATCGGGTTCAAGCTCAATTATCTTCTGGAAACATGTGATCGCGTCAGAGAAGCGGTCAACTTTTTCAAGTATCAGCCCTTTATTGAAGAGAGCGTCAATATTATTTGGTGAAAAATTCAGGACATCATCAAAACACTCTATTGATTCAGTGAACTGACCTGAATTATCCAGAGTTATGCCTTTGTTTATTAATGATTCTTCGTCATTTGGATTCAGATTGATAGCTTTATCAAAACACTCAATTGCATTTTTATAATCGCCTTTGTGGTCATAGATAATAGCTTTTCTCTGCCAAATTTCGTTGGAATACGGGAAATAATCTATCAATGTGTTAAGACATGAGATAGCTTTAGTGTGAAGATTGCGTTCAAGCAGATAATTCACGATATCATCAATTGAATCGAGGTCAAGATCAGGCATGATACGCTCACGCTTGCTCAGCAATGCATTAATCAATTCTTCCTTATCTAAATTTTTCCTCTTAGAACCTTCTTCGAATTCAATATCGTCGAATAATCCCATATAACTCTCCTGAACTTTATTAATTCAATCTAAAAGTTTTTTTGCGATATGTCAAGTTAATATTAAAAATTAGGGGGTGTAAAAATTTTTACACTGTTTGATATTACCAGTGATTGCTATTCTTGTAGCTCTTCCTTTATTCTATATAAATCTAAATTTTTAAGTTTTAAGGGTTTTAATAGTACTTAATTTAATCATTCCATATGAGTTCAAACAACAGGAATGACGCTGTTATTACAACAATTGTGTATGATATCATCATCTGCAATTCACCAGCAATTGCGCCAATTTGCACACCATCAATTGTCATCCATGTTGCGCTGATTGATGCCAGCATTAACGGCAATAGTAGCGGGAATGAGAGTACTGGATAGAGTGTACCTTTTGAGCTTGCTTTGGATATAAGCGCCGCAATTATTGTCATTACTGCCGATAGCCCTAAATTACCAAGTCCGATAGTTAAAGAAAACAGCGGCAGGTTCTTTATATCAAGTCCGGTAATTATGATGTACAGGAATATTATTAAGAAATTAATAATGAATGTTAAGAAAGTATTAAATATCAGCTTACCAAGAAAAACTGAACCTGCGCCGGAACTTAATTTTAAAACCAGTGATGTTCCGCGCTCTTCTTCCGATACAAAAACTCTTGATAAACCGTTTGAAGTTGCGAAGAAAATTATAATCCATAATAAGCCCGCGTTCATTTCACTGGAGAGCTTATCTTCACCAAGTGAGAATTTTATTACGGAAATTACAACTATAATGAACATCAAGAGCGCATTTATTGCGTAGCGCGTTCTTATTTCGCTGTTAAAATCCTTTTTGCATATTGCCAGCGCCTGTTTAAACATAGTAATATAATTTGAACACTGATATTACGGATAGAACGGATTTGCGCTGGTTAAGATTTTCTGTCATTTGTAAATATTTTTCTTTTGAATTCTGGTTTTTTACCAAAATTTAATAATAGACCAACTTCAATATCAGTTGCTCTTAAATAATTTATAAGCTGCATTTCATGTGGTTCACAAAGCGCTTCACATGCCTTTAATTCTATAATTACTTTATCATTCACTACTATATCAGCAAAGTAATCACCAACAATTTTATCTTTATAAAATACTTTAATTGGTTTTTGCTTTTCACAATTAAGCCCTGCTTCAATCAGCTCATTAAACATTGCATTATTGTAGACCTTTTCAAGAAAACCATATCCCAATGCATTATAAACATTATAATAACATTTTAAGATTATGTCCGTGATTTCTTTATGCAGTAAATTATTTTCTTTTATCGGTTCCAATCAGTTTAATCTGTGTTATCAGTGTTCTATTGTATTATGATTTTGTCTCAAATCAATATGAAGCAAGTTTTTTTCTTTTATCGGTTCCAATCAGTTTAATCTGTGTTATCAGTGTTCTAATAAATTCAAATTTATTTCTTCATTACATAATGTTCTTTCATGGGCGTCATTTGTGGCTATGATAAGTATACGGTCTTTTTTGTATTCATTTGCAATATCATCAACAACTGCAATGCCATCAAGATCAAGATTGCTTGTAGGTTCATCCAGCAGAAGGACCATAGGATTGTGGAGTATAGCAAATGCAATCTTAAGCCTTTGCTTCATACCGGATGAATAAATTTTCAGCAGGTCGTTCCTGCGCTCATACAAGCCAACGCGCTTGAGAACATTATCAATGTTATCGTGACCATAGCCGCGGATATCGGATACTATCTTAAGATTTTCAAATCCCGTGAATTCATCGTATAGATTAAGGTAAGGAGAGACGAAACCGATATATTTGTATATATTTTCCTTCTTAACTTTTTCTGCGCCATTAAATAAATTAAGCTCGCCGGAAGTTTGAATTAACAGATTGGAGATAATTTTTATAAGAGTTGATTTCCCCGAGCCGTTCCTGCCTGTAATTGCAGTAGCACTTCCCATAGAAAGCTCAAAGTTAACATCTTTGAATATAGGTCTTCTATCGAATTTCCTGGTAAGGTTAACTGCTTTTAATGTGATATTCTCTGATGTAGTAGTTGGCATTTATGCTTAAGTAAGTATCTTATAATATAGTAAAGCAGTTTAGCTGTGTATTATCCCGTGTTTTTGATTTAGCCTCTGTGTCCTTCTTAATAAGGCATCGTTAAACCATTTTTTTTCTTCCTCTGTTTCGGGAATTATTGGGGCAACAGGCATTTTCTTATATGTATCACTATCTACACTCACGAATGTAAAATATGCGCTGTTGGAGTGTTTCTTCTCGCCGGTTTTAAAATCTTCTACTTCAACCTTAACGCCAACTTCCATCGAAGTATTGAAAGCGCGGTTAACATTTGCGCAAAGTGATACAATATTACCAAGTCTTATGGGTTCATGGAAAGTTAAGTCATCCACTACCGCTGTTACAGCTACATTATGGCAATGCCTTGATGCAGCCATAGCAGCCGCAATATCCATCCAGTGCATCAGCCTTCCGCCAAGAAGGTTCATTAATATATTGGTATCATTAGGGAGCACAAGCTCTATCATAGTTACCCGTGATTCCTTCATCGTTTTAGATTTCAGTTCGCTCATTTATTTATCGTTCATTAAAATAAAATATTTATTTGCCGGCTTGATTTTCCTTTATCCTGCTTGATATCTTATCAGCTTTGGCTTTTAAAGTGCTGTTGGGGAAAAGCTTATAGAATTTTTCAAGAACTTTTTTCGCATCCTCATATTTCCTGCCGTTTAAGTATGCCTCAGCCTGGCCCACCATCGCGTCATCAGCCCAATCGGAATCAATATATTCATCATATACTGCCTGGTAATAGAGCGATGCCGCTTTGTAATTATCGGTCTTCATATAAAGCTCGGCTGTCCAGTAATCTTTGAATGCCAGTTTATTCCTTAATTCCTTAACCTTCTTATCAGCATCAGCAACATTTTTATCCTGCGGGTATGCTTCCATAAATGAAAGATACTGGTTTAACGCTTCCCTGGTGAACTGCTGGTCAAGCGAATACTTTGGAGATAGCTCGTAATATGTGTTGCCAAGCATATAGTTGCCTTCGGGGTAAAGGGGACTGAGTGGGTAGTTCTTCAGAAAACTTTCAAACTCATACGCGGCAAGTATATATTCCTTCTGGTAAAAGTAACTGTTTGCAAGGTAGAACTGCACCTTATCAGATACATCTGTACCGGGGAACCGTATCTTAATGAAAGATAAGTCCTCGATAGCATCAACGTAATCTCTTTTATCGTACTTTCTTTTTGCAATATCAAATGCCTTTTGCGGGTCATCAGTGGTAATATCAGTCTTCGAAGAACCGCATCCGCTCAAGAGCTGTATTGTTAAGAGAGCAAGAAAAACAAGCAGTACATACTTGTGTTGTGTTAAATATTGGAATTTTTTCAATTGTTATTTATATTCTTTCTTTATTTCTTCGGTTATCTTTTATTTAGATCTTATTGTGAAAAATAATATTGCGGCTACCGCTGAGAGTGTAATTACAGCTGCCGGAAAAATTATAGATTCAATGAAACTAATGTTTGGCGGTACTGATTGTGTGAATTTGTATTCACTGCTTTCATAATTACTGTAATCATTATACGGAATTTCATCATCATACTTTGTCTTTATCACATCGCTAACTAACACCGTACCATTGTTACCTGAAATATCTATACCAAGCTCAGAAATAATTTCACGCTCCATGGATTTCTGCCCGAGGAAACCATTCTTGATAAGCTTTGTGTATCCAGCTTTAAGTTTTTCTACGGTTATCCTGCATTTATTGTAGATGGTATCAGGCGCATCCATATTATCATCTTTGGCGAAAGAAATTTTGAGCTTGTTCTTTTCTGCGTTCTTCCTGATAACACTTTCAATGAACTTTTTTTCTTCTTTGTTATTTTTTGCTGAGCTTACCCAAAAAACAAATTTACGCTCACGCTCTATCTGCGGGAAGAAGAAGAATTTATCCAGCTCACCGGAGATTTCCTGTTCAAATATTTCGAGGTTAGTTTTCCGGGCTGTTTGCGTATATAATTGAGCGCAAAAAACTGAAATAAAGAACAAAAATAACGGTATTTTCCTCAGGAAAAATCCTAAAAATGCAGCGCTGTATCTGAAATTAATGTACATTTAGCGCAGATTTATCCATATTCAGTATATATAGGTATATAATCAATAAACGGGTGTTAAAATTTCAATAGATTTGCCTAATAGCCAGACAAATTACTAATAAATTGATGGTGTTTCAAGGAAAATAGCCTGCTTTAGAAACGTTGGGTATTGTGGTATTTACCCCAGTTGTTGGCTATGACTGCTTGACTGTTTTAACAGTTGCAAAAGGACTTTACGTTCTTAGCGTCAGGTCTGAGGACCTGACACAAGCACTCAAATATTCTTTGACGCAGATAAAGGCAGAATATTAAGATTCTCCCCGTTGTTGATGCTATGCCTTGCTGAGTGAAACGAAGAAAGGTTGCCTGCCCGGCTTTGATGTGGCCGAAAGAATTTACTTTGACCAACAACATACTATTTTGTTTTCATTCGACAATAAGAACTAAATAGTTTGTAAAATAGCCTAAATACCTAAATATATAGTATAACTCATTAATTTGAAATTCGACATTGCCTGTTTTTTTTCTTTTACATAGGTAGATTTAATTTATTATATTAGAAATATTTTTTTAAACAATTCTATCTAACTATGCTGAATAAAAAAGTCCTCATCCCGCTCGCCCTCGTAACAACTGCAATATTTGCAATTGGCTATGGAATAACTACTAAGTATGAGCCATTAATGAATGTATTTAACTCAACTTTCCTTGAGTCAACCGAAACCGATTTCCCACCACCACCACCAATTAAGGATATGAGTAGTATGTTTAATGAAAGAGGCTTTTTCAGCTCAAACGGATTCACTGCCGATGAAAGCGAAATCATAAATGACTTTAATGGAAATCTAATGTATGAAATTCCTTTATATAATTATAAATTAGCCGGAGAAATGCAATATGATGTTAAACTTGTATATAACAGTTCCGTAGGGCATCAGGTAAATATGGGAAATAAAGATACTTGGATAACCGACAAACCAAGGACATGTAATTTTAATTCTCCTGAATGGATTTTAAGTTTAAATGGAATAGCCGTACAGGTATTTAACTTTGAACCTAACTTTTTTTCAAATGCTACAACATCAACGCCTTATACAATTAAAGACTATAATCTCAACTTGCTTATTCCTGGATATCATTTTGATAATCCAATTAAAATAATTGGAGGAACTGAAAGAGATAGAATAAATATACTGGCAGGAGACGGTTCAGTTATATCTTTAGTAAATAAAAGCTGGCAAACTAGTGATAATGATTCTTTGAGATATAAAGGAACTTATCATTCTGAGGGTAAAGAATCGCATTATAAGGCAATAGTTAGCTTTTTCCCCGGGCAAGATCAAATACCCGCAGATTATAGAAATAGAAAAGTAGAATTAATTCG
>JANPBV010000370.1:0-1736 GCA_031430615.1 Ignavibacteria bacterium
GAGAAGTTTACGGTAATTTCAAAAAGTATGATGAGCTGATCGATTCCCTTGGCATTAGAAATAAAATAAATCTTCAGGTAAGGTATATCCCCGAAACAGAAATACCGGTATTCTTTTCCGCATCGGATGTTTGCGTGTTACATTACCGAACAGCTACACAAAGCGGTATTGCTGGTATTGCGTACCATTTTGATCTGCCTGTAATAGTCACAAACGTGGGCGGCTTGGCAGAAATGGTGGAAGAAAACAGGACAGGACTCATAATTAATTCAATTAATTCAGAAGAAATAAAAAACACTATAGCACGTTACTTTGATGAAAATTTAAAAGAAAAATTCATTCCATTTATTCAGGAATATAAGTCAAAGCATTCATGGCAGAACCTTGCTGAAGTTATAATTTCCTTTACAAAACAAAATTAATAATTTCTAATAAACTTATTTCAATTTTTAAAATTATTGCATATATTATATTGGAGGTAATGAATGTTTAAAATAATCTTTCTTGTGGTATCACTTTTACTAACTACACAACAGGTATTTTCACAATCACCAAGCTGGCATACTTTACCCAATGCCCCAATTGGGGGTATTGGTGAAGGAAGATTTGAGGATATGTACTTTGTAAACTCATCAGTAGGTTATATTGTCTCTTATACAGGTAGGGTATTCAAAACGACAAACGGAGGAAATAACTGGATAAATCTCAGTGATAGCCTAAATCCGGCATTAAGAAGCACCGGATTTTTCGATGAAAATAAAGGTATTATAGGTACCTTAGATTCAACCCATATTCTGTTCAGAACAACAAACGGAGGCTTGAACTGGACACATATTTCAGCAAGTATTCAGGGTACTGCGCCTAAAGGTATTTGCGGAATTTCAATTGTAAACTCAAACGTTGCATTTGCAAGCGGAAGATATTCATGTCCTGCAAATGTTATTAAAACAACAAATGCGGGTTTAAACTGGATATCGCTGCCTGTTGATACTTCCCTTATAAGGTCTATTGTTGATTGTCATTTTTGGTCTGCTGATTCAGGGTTTGTAGCAGGTGGCTATGCCTCTTCAAATATTTATTCTATTGGCAAATCGGTTATATTAATGACAGTTAACGGCGGATTAAACTGGATAAGAGTATATCAATCAACCAGAATAGATGAATGGTGCTGGAAAATTCAATTTGTAAACAGACAACTGGGATATACGAGTATTGAAAGATTTGGCACACCAACCTTTATTTTGAAAACCATAAACGGAGGATTAAACTGGCAGGAAATTTCTTTACCAAATAATATAGTTAATCTTGAAGGAATTGGATTTGTAAACGAACAAACGGGCTGGGTCGGAGGCTGGGGCTTTAGCTATAATGAACCCAGCTATGAAACAACTAATGGAGGGGCTAACTGGCATCTTGCAGGCTGGGGGATTAACATGAATCGTGTAAGATTTATTTCCGATACACTTGCATATGCTGTAGGCAAAACAGTTTATAAATATACCCGTGAACCAATTGGTATCCAGCAGATCTCTTCAGAAATTCCGAGATCATATATTTTATACCAGAACTATCCTAATCCGTTTAATCCTGTTACTAAAATTAAATTCGAAATACCAAAAAGCTCATTTGTAACAATAAAAGTATTTGATGCATTAGGCAAAGAAATATCAGTACTTGCGAATCAAAATATTAATGCCGGGTCGTATTCAGTTAATTGGGATGCATCATCATTACCA
>JANPBV010000371.1:0-5028 GCA_031430615.1 Ignavibacteria bacterium
GTAATTTCAACAGAACCCGTTTTCTGATTTTTTGTATCACGCGAAGTAAGCTCACTTAACTTTGAGCAGTTAATAAAAAGAGGAATCAGTATCAGTACTAAGATGTATTTTTTCATATGATTTTCTTCATTCTTCTACACCTATAGAAATGCAGCTGGATTTGATAACATGTTGCAGGCGCGGCTCGCCCGCCTGTATAAAAAATACGGCAGGCAAGCCAGCCGTCTACAAAAATCATGTTCATCCTTTTATCCTTGAATCATGGTTCTTCTTTGGAACCTGGTTCTTTTTCTTCACCGTCAACCTCCATCCAAAATAGCCAAGCACTCCCAAAGCCATTACACCCATTACAACGGGAAGGAATACCGTAAGCACGCTCATAATAATTGATGTAACGTGCTCGAATGTCGCAACTATCCAGTTAGCCCAGCCTGCGGTGAATGCTGTTGATTTTAAACGAGCCATACTTGCGCCGCTCTTTATCACCGCAGCGGAACCGCCGCCTACTATAATACCAAGTGTCCACTGAACCATCGGGGGTACATCGGTTATGAATGTTACCGATAGCAATGTACCCGCAATTGTTGCTAACGGAATGGAAATAGTATCCAGCGCGTTATCTAAAACGGGGACGTAATACGCGCTAATTTCAGCAACTGTAGCGGTTAAAAAAATTGCGAATGCGGGCCATGAGCCCATCCACTCAAACCCGCCGCCTATATGAACAAGCCCCGTCATTGATGCAATGTTGCTTATTAATAGAGGGACAAACACGCGGAAGCCGCAGCTTGCCGCCAGCCCCAGCCCTAAAAATATTCCGATTGCTATATCTAAATTTTCCATTAAAACATTTCTTAATCAATAAGTTTTAAACCAAAGTTTATACACAAAGTTCCCGTTTAAATTGCAGTAACCGCGGATGTAATCACCGGCTGCGAAGAGATTCTATTTCGCTGATTTTTTCAGAGAGCCAGCCCTTTTTTGAAAGCCCCCCTTCAGGATAATTATCAATCTCTTCTTTCAGCTTTGCCAGCGTTATCTCGTCGTAATCGTGTTTAATCAACGTTAATTTCTTAAGCGCCTTAAAAAAGTTCTTACTTGGCTGGGCAATGGGCTGATTGATTATTTTGTTGTTATTAATAAAATGAATAGCCGTATCAATTTCGGTTAAAACAGTTTCGATATTATCCAGCTCGTAGTGGCAGATAGCTTTATTAATTTTTGAATTCAGCTTATAGATGTGGTTATCTCGGGTTAAATCAAAAAAATCATTATGGTTTACCTTTACTTCATGCTTAATTACCTGTTCGTAATTCTTTTCTATATATGCAGCCCGGGCTAAGGCATAGTTTAACATAGAGACGCGCTTATGTTCCTGGAGTTTATGTATATTTCCGGTAATAAACCGCCGCAGACTTTTGCTGTCGCCGTTCCTGGCGCAAACATGAATAATATTAGTAAACATTTGCAGGTTCGGGTAAATATTTTCAGTGCCTAAATAAAGATCTTTTTCTACCATTTCTATAAGATGCTTAATGAAATCCTTTTCATATTTTTTTACTCCCCTGCGAAACAGCAGCTCATGGGCGTTTTCAACAAATATATAAGCCGCGACCTTATCGCGCGGGGTAAAACTATTCTTAGCTCTGTTAAAAACTTCCTGTAATTTAGCAAATACTTTTTCATCAGAGTTTTCTACAAAGCACAGTAATATATAATACTCTATCTGAACATACTCAGAGCCCTTAAATAGCTCCGGGTTTTTCTGGATGTATTCTAAAAATAATTGTATAAACGGATACTCATGCTTTATGTTAACACGGTACTCCTCCAGAAAAATGCTGTTTGCGAATCTAAAGATGTTGTGCATGAAATACTGAACCATATTATCAAGCATCTGCTTGTGATCTTTTACAACGGCAGACCTGTTTTCACTGTATTCAAACTTCATAATATCAACAAAGAGCTTATTATAAAAAAGCTCATCGCTATCAACCTTACCTGGCGCATTCCGGGCTTTAAATTTCTCTACTTTACTCAGAAAAAGGTCATACTTGTTTCGCGAGTACAGCTCTTTAATTAAATGTCTCTCGAAGCCCAGGCCATTTTCAAGGTTAGAGTGGCCGAAGTAGCCTTCTGCCAGCTTGGCCAGTTCATGTATAAGGTTTTTCATAATACCGTAGTTATAAAGCTTGCCGGGAAAAACTTTTTTCCACATCTCTTCCTTGGTGATTTTATCAGCAGGAAATTCAGGCGCGTATTTCCTCAGCGCATAGTACAACTTAGTTACGTTTGATTTCTTGTTAAAAAAAGGTGATTCCACGAAATCGCCAAACCTTGCCATGTCGTCCTTCGTAAACGTCTGAAGCATTCCAATAAGTGAGCTCTTTTGCATTAGTTCCGGTGTGTAAGTTTATCAATATAAAACAGCTAAAATTCAACAAAAATCAGCAATATGAATGTATTTTAATTATTTCAGAAGGTGAAATATTGCGAAAAATTTCTTTGTTTAACAGCCCCTTGCAAAGGTATCTTCGTACACGTTTTATTTAGGCATCAAATGTCTTTAAAAAGTTATTTCTTTCTAAGAGTTATTTCTTTCAGAGCGACAGTCCGTGAAAATGTGTGCATATATTTTCGCTTAAAGCATCACCGGTATGCGGGTTATTACCTGAATAATTAAATCAGCAAACAAACTGACTTTAAAAACATAAAATTACAGTTCACATGAAAATTAAGAAATTAACATTAATAATTGTATTCAGTTTAACGATAGCTTTATCATTCGGGAAATGTTTTTCTCAGCCACTGGGTAACGATAAGGAATATTCGCTTTATCAGAATAACCCGAATCCGTTTAACGAAACGACAACAGTAAAATTTTCATTAAAGGAAGATTGTTATGTGAAGCTTTATGTCACCGAAGAGCAAACCGGAAATACTTTCATGCTCGCTGATGGCGAAATGACAGCCGGCCCGCATGGAGTAATATTTAAAGCAAGCGTTAAAACCGGCAGCGGCAGTGAAAACCAATATGATTATATCTGTACACTTGAATCGTATAGCCTGGTTGGCGGAGCACTTATATGTTCATCCCGCATCAAAATGAAACAGCAGTGAACTTAAATAAATTAATTCAAACCCGGGCTGTCATTGCGGGCAAATATAAATCGATGAGTTCCTCTCTCGAAATTTGCCTGCGGTGCGCAAGGGGGTTTTTTAGGGTTCCTGTTATTCTGCTTTATAATCCCCGTTCCGGAGTTTATATGCTTCTTATTGTGTAATCTTAAATTAAAATCAGGCGGTAAAATAAAAAAGGAACCATATTCAGGCTCCTTTTTATACATCCATTAATCTTTATTTTTTTACTTCTGCTTTTTTGTTCTTTCAATAAGTGATACTTTATCGCCATCTACCTTAAAAGATAAACTTTCGTTCCATTTACTTACGCTGTTCTCTTTAATATTAAGCTTTAATCCTTTTAGCTCAACATTAATTGTATTATCTGTTGTCGATATCTTTACTTCCTCAAATGTCTTTTCAATTGTTGCGGGAAGCGTTGGTTTGCAGTTCTCTATCTGGCTTACAATCACAGCATCATCGCGGAACCAGTTTTTTAAAAATGATTTATTGCTTTCTGAACATTGGTAACCCAGGTTAAGCGCAGTAAGTATTTTGCATTTAACATTCTCTTTGCTGCCATCAGCGTAACACTCATTGCCTATAGTTGATGCCAAATAACCAAGCACCGCTTTTTCCGGCTCGGTTACCTTTGAAAAGTAGTTCTCATCTATTTTTATTACGTTTACGTGTGCTTTTAATGAGGGATCGTAAATATCTTCACGCCACACTACTTTTAACAGTGTATTGGGTGTAACATAATTAGTCTGGTTTAGATTATTTCCCGCTGTAAGATCATTGTGTACAAGAAAACTTAATACAAAAAGTACTGCGAAAAATAATATGTATCCCAGAATTTTTTTTGAACTGTTTGAACCGGTGTGATTTGTTTTAATGTTTTGCATTGCAGCCCCCTTTTATTTAGCCATTAAAGTAATTACTACCTTAGTATGATTACGCTAAAGATAGTATAAAATATACAAAAATTAAGTAACGGATTTCGTGATATTTTATTATTTAATGTTAATTATCAGTCATTGTATGTTAGTTTTTTGATAAATTTGTTTTTATAACGGCTTTCTGATTTATCCAGAGGTTTTCCATGAACATTTTTCAATAATAAACAGACTACAAAAGCCATATAATTTTATGTAGATAAAAAATTTTAAACAAAATGATAATTTAGTATTCACCATTCATTTTCCATTTATATAATCAAATATTATCCGCAATTTAGCTAACAATTATCATATATTTAATGAAAAACATAAATAACATAGACCAACACCCAGTTGTTGGTGTTGTCACCAACAACAGAACATGAAAAATATCAACAACATAGATTTCTCTAAAATCAGGTTTGTCCTTATGGATCTTGACGGTGTGCTGACAGATGGCTCTATAATTTATTCATCAAACGGTGAGATGCTAAAAGCATTCAATGCTCATGATGGCTTTGGCATAAACCGCGGCAGGGAGCATGGACTCAAGTTCGCGATAATCTCCGGCATGTCAGCCGCTGCAAATGAAATGCGCGCAAAACGTCTTAACATAGAAGAGCTTTATCAAAACTGCGATGATAAGACCGAAGCCGCAAACGAAATAAAACAAAAATATAACCTTACCGATGATAATCTTTGCTTTATTGGCGATGATGTTTTCGATATTCCGTTATTAAAGCAGGTTGCATTTTCCGCCTGTCCGCCTGAAGCAGTTGAGGAGGTGAGAAATGAAGTTCATTACATCACAAAAGTTTCAGCAGGCCGAGGCTGCGTGAGGGAAATGATAGATTTTATTTTACGTAAGCAGGGAAAGATATAGTGTAATTCTCCTATGGCTTTAAGTCATCAGATGACTGATAGCTTATGGCTTTTCATTCAGCGTCTGCATTTTTTCTATAAGCCATGC
>JANPBV010000372.1:0-3474 GCA_031430615.1 Ignavibacteria bacterium
TCCCTCTGACTCGTTTTTGAGTTGAGTTTATGGCGAATGCAGGTACGCCTTGTAGAATGAAGTGATGAAAGGAATCCATACATTCAAGGAACGGTTAAGACCGTTCCTTTTTGTTTAAACCAAAATCCCTGCTTCCTTATCCATCACCCAAAACAGTTCACCATATTTAGGATTTACATAATAAGCCGGGTAATTTCTTGCATCTTCACTTTCTTTTAAAATATCACTAATTATTTTCGACTTACTCTCACCACTCACCAAAAAATAAATATTCTCAGCATTATTAATTGTTTTACCGGTCATGGTTATTCTTCTTTGCATTGTAACCGGGTGGAATGAAACATCATATATCTTTTCACTTGTCAGTAATCCCATTTGGTTCGGGAAAATTGATGCAGTATGACCATCATCACCTATTCCAAGCAGAATAATATCAAAGCAGGGAATGGAATTCTTTGCAGTTACATTTGCCGTTACTATTCTTGAATACTTTGCAGCTTCACTTAAAGGATTATCTTCACCCTTTATCCTGTGAAGGTTTGAATCATCTATGCTTATTTTACTGAACAAATATTTATCAGCGTTTCCGAAATTACTTTCAACTGACTCCACCGGAACACATCTCTCATCTACCCAATAAAAATTTATACTATTCCATTTAATTTTATCTTTGTAATTTGCGGCAAGTATCTTAAATAATTCAATAGGAGTATTACCTCCTGAGAGTGCAATATTTATTGTTTTTTTTTCAGTTAACAATGAATTTATCTTATTACAAAATATCTCAGCAAAACCAATCGCTAATTCATTAGAAGACCCAAAAATCTTTATGTTATCTCTATCCAATTTTTATTGATAATTGTTCATTGCTAATTGTTAATTGATTTATAGTTCGCAATATATCCCATCATCAGTAAGATTCTTACAAGGATAACGCCATTTAACATCTTCGCCGCCTGCTATCAAATTATCAGCAACATCAGGACCCCATGTACCGGCAGGATAACCATAGACCTTAACTTTATGATCATCTGCCCATGCCTGCTGAATAGGTTCAACAAATTCCCATGCAGCTTCAACTGCATCAGCGCGAAGGAATAAGGTAGAATCACCCACCATACAATCATATATCAGTCTTTCATAAGCTTCGGGTATATGAACATTGGAAATATCGCTATAATGAAAATCCATATTTACGTTATGCACTTTAAATCCTGCGCCGGGTTCTTTCATTCCAAACTTCAGTAATATTCCTTCATCAGGCTGTATGCGCAATATCAACTGGTTATCACTGTTATTCTGGCTCTCTTTAAATAAGTAATGGGGTGTTTTCCTGAAATGTATTACCGCTTCGGTTACTCTTGTAGGTAGTTGTTTCCCTGTCCTTATGTAGAACGGAACGCCTCCCCAGCGCCAATTATCAATATAAAATTTTATTGCCGTATATGTTTCTGTTCTGGAGTTCGCATCAACGTTTTTTTCTTCTCTGTAACCTTTTATATCTGCTCCCTTTATTTTTGAAGCAATGTACTGACCACGAATTACATTATTTTCTATTTCCTCAGGTTTTAATTTCCGTAATGATTGCAATACCTTTAATTGTTCATTCCTAACAGCATTGGAATCAAACGAAGAAGGAGGCTCCATTGCAATTAGTGTTACAATCCTTAATAAATGGCTTTGAACCATATCCCTTAATGCGCCGGATGTTTCATAGTAGCCTCCTCTGTTTTCTATTCCAATATTCTCAGACGAGGTAACTTCAACATGATGTACGTAATTCCTGTTCCATATTGGTTCAAATATCCCGTTTGCAAAACGTGTTACCATAACATTCTGCACAGTTTCCTTCCCTAAATAATGGTCAATCCTGTATATCTGGTCTTCAGTAAAGTTCTCATGCATAATATTATTGAGTGCTATAGCCGAGCTAAGGTCATATCCAAATGGTTTTTCTACCACAATTCTGCTGTAACCGCCTTCACTTTTGTTAAGCCCTGCTTTACCTAAATTGATAGATATTTCACCAAACAAGGAGGGGATTGTAGCCATATAAAATATATAATTGCAATTCTGCCCGCACGTGCCGCTTAAGGATTTTATTTTTTTGCTTAAACTCTCATATGCCCCGGGATCTTTGAAATCCATTGGGAAGTAATTAAGTTTGCCAGTGAAATCATTTATTATCTTTTCATCTGCTTTACTATCATACTTATTTATAGCTTCTTTCATTAATCCCCTGAAATCCAAATCGCTCAATTTAGAGCTTGATGTTCCTAATACGGCAAATTTTTCAGGAAGGTTATTCTGCTTATAAAGTTCGAAGATAGCGGGTATTAATTTTCTTTTAGTAAGGTCACCTGATGCGCCAAATATTATTATAACACAATTATCGGGTTTCTTCAAATTACTCTTTCTGATTACCTTAATTTTAAAAAAAACATGCTTCTTTTAACCTGTAACCTTTAACCTTTAACCTGTAACCTGTAACTTATTTATCCTTAATAATTCTGTGTCCACCAAACTGATTCCTGAGTGCCGCAAGTACCTTCATTGCAAATGAATCTTCCTGCCTTGATTGGAAACGGTTAAACAGTGATGCAGTAATTACATGCGCAGGAACGTTTTGCTCAATTGCCGCTTCTACTGTCCATTTACCTTCACCGCTATCTTCAACATATCCTTTAATAGATTCCAGTTTAGGGTCTTCTTTCAAAGCCTTAACAGCAAGCTCAAGCAGCCATGACTTAACCACGCTGCCGTGCATCCACCCGCTGGCTACTGCCGTTATATCTATATCATAAGGTGATGTCTGGAGTATTTCGAATCCTTCGGCGTAGGATTGCATCATACCATATTCAATCCCGTTATGCACCATTTTTACGTAATGCCCGGCGCCGCTTGTACCGCAATATGTGTAACCACCTTCAGGAGCCAGTGATTTGAATACAGGGTAAACATATTCAACAACATCTTTAATACCGCCGGTCATAAGGCTATAACCGTTTTTCAGACCCCACAAACCTCCGCTTGTACCGCAATCGATATAACTTATCCCTATCTCAGCTAGTTTTTCAGCCCTTTGCCTGGTTTCTTTCCAGTAGGAGTTTCCGCCATCAATAATTATATCCCCCTTTTTCATCAATTCAGCAAGTCCTTTTATATTTTCATCAACAGGGGTTCCTGAAGGTACCATAAGCCATACAATTTTCCTTTGGGGTAATTTTTGAATCATATCACTAAGTGATGAAGCGGCAACAGCGCCTTTGCTTACAGCCAAATCAATTTCAGGAGTAGTTTTATTATAAACAACAATCTCATGCCCCTCATTTAAAAGGCGTTCAACCATGTTTCCGCCCATTTTGCCAAGTCCAATGAAACCTATTTTCATTTTAAATTCTCCAATTTCATTTATTTATCAACTTAAAAATTATTCATTAATATAAAACAACTTGTTTAAGCATAAAAGTCATA
>JANPBV010000373.1:0-2358 GCA_031430615.1 Ignavibacteria bacterium
ATTAATTGCCTGTTTGGTTTGCTCGGAGCTTACATCTAAATGGAAAACTGCTCGCATTAATTCTGTTTTATCATTAGATACTAAAAGCCCTTTTGCCTCACAATCTTCTCTTATCTTAAAAGCATCACGTTTTGTTTTAAAAATAACAATATTTGTCTGAACTGAACTAATATCCATTTCGATCCATGGTAATTTTGCTAATTCCTCGGCAAAGTATCCTGCGTTTTTATGATCATCTTTAAGTCTGGTTACATTATTATCGAGAGCGTAAATAGCGCCTGCGGCAATAATGCCAGCCTGTCTCATTCCCCCGCCAAGGATTTTGCGGTACTTATGAGCGCGTGTGATAAAATCCTCCTCACCGCATAGGATTGAGCCAATTGGCGCGCCAAGACCTTTAGAAAAACAAAAAGTAATTGAATCTACATGAGATGCATATTCTTTGATGCTAACACCTGACTCGACTGAAGCATTAAAAATTCTCGCCCCATCAAGATGCAACTTTAGATTATTTTCTTTTGCAACACTGCTTATTTTTTTAATATCTTCTAAAGGGTATATTGTACCCCCTGCGCGGTTATGGGTATTTTCAATGCATACCAGTGAAGTTTTCGGATAGTGATACCAATCGGGTCTGATATTATTTTTTACATCTTGCGGATCCATGAATCCCCTGTTACCTTTTAAAGGCATAACCTGTACACCTGAGATAAATGAGGGTCCGGCTATTTCATATTTCACTATGTGAGAATCCCACTCACAAATAATTTCTTCAGCGGGATTAGTATGGCACTTAATAGCAAGCTGGTTACCCATACATCCTGAAGTAATAAAAAGAGCCGCCGGTTTTCCGGTCAGCTCTTTACATTTTTCCTGCAACTGATTTACTGTAGGGTCATCACCCCAGACATCGTCACCAACTTCAGCATACGCCATTGCATCACGCATAGCTTTTGAGGGTCTGGTTACTGTATCTGAACGGAGATCAATCAAAATTTTATTTATTGTTTTAACCCCAGCCTTAAGGTTGGGGTTATTTGATAATTATTCTGCTACTTCATCATCTTCACCAACAACGCTTGCAACGGCTGAAATTGTATCGCCTTCATGCAGCTTTATGAGTCTAACGCCCTGTGTATTTCTGCCCATCACTCTAATTTCACCAAGATTCTGCCTTATCATTATACCTTTAGTAGTAATTATCATCAGGTCATCGTTATCAACAACTTCTCTTATAGAAATAACGCTTCCGTTCTTATCGCTTGATTTCATTGTGATAACGCCTTTGCCTCCGCGGCGTGTCATTCTGTAATCCTGCAGGTCACTGCGCTTTCCGTAACCTTTATCGGTAACAACCAGGATTGAAGTACCAGCACGTTTTACCGCAACTAGTCCGACAACAAAATCCTTTTTATCAAGTCTTATAGCTCTCACACCGGCAGCAGTTCTGCCCATTGAGCGTATATCGCTTTCATTAAATCTGATTGCCATACCGCCATGAGTACCAATTAATATTTCCTGCTTGCCATTTGTTAACTGCACATCAATTAATGAATCATCTTTACCAAGGCTGATAGCAATTATTCCGCCCTTGCGTGTATTTTCAAAGTTTGCAAGGTCAGTTTTCTTCATGGTACCCTGTTTGGTTACCATTGTGATGAACATATTTTCGCCAAAATCCTTAACATTCAATATCGCAGTAATTTCTTCTTCCTTGGTTTTACCAATGTAGTTAGCGACTGAATAACCTTTTGCTGTCCTGGAGGCTTCCTGTATTTCATGTACTTTCAGCATGTAACATTTACCTGCATCGGTAAAGAACATGAGATGATTATGAGTTGAAGCAACAAACATATGCTCGATGAAATCATCTTCACGGGTTGTAGCGCCAATTATACCTTTACCGCCTCTTGACTGCCTTCGATAACCGCTAACAGGTGTACGTTTTATATATCCGCTGTGACTGATTGTAATTACAACATCTTCTTCCTTGATGAATTCCTTGATGAATTCTTCATCGCTTATCTTAACGGCATTCATAACTATTTCAGTACGTCTTTCATCACCATAAGTCTCTTTTAGATATTTAAGTTCATCTGTTAAAATCTCGCGTCTTAGCGCATCACTGGCAAGAATTCTTTTTAATTTTTCGATAGTCTTTAACAGCTCACGGAACTCTTCTTCAATTTTCTTGCGTTCAAGCCCGGTTAAGCGCTGCAATCTCATTTCAAGGATAGCCTTTGACTGTATCTCGGAGAGTTTGAAGCGTTTCATCAATCTTTCCTGCGCCGTAGGCACATCCTTTGATTTCTTGATAACTTCGATAACTTCATCAATGTTATCGAGGGCTATCATGTA
>JANPBV010000374.1:0-3833 GCA_031430615.1 Ignavibacteria bacterium
ATATCCTCCCCGTACTTCACCACCAGTTGAAGAGCTTAATTTTGGTGCTTCAAATTTAAAAATAGTTGATGCGTTGAATGGATTAGGATAATTCTGATGAAGCTTGTATGAATCAGGAATTTCAGATGATATTATTGTAACGCCTTCAACAATAAAATTTAAACGTGATATTCCACCATTTGTCCTGACAGCATAAATTGCTCCGGGTCCGCCTGAAAAACCTGATCTTGCCGCTGATAATTCAGTATATGAACCCAAAGGAGCGGAATACTGTATTACATAAGTACCGCCTGCCTGTGAAAAATAAATATTATTATTGTTTCGTACGTACCAATAACTTAAAATTCCATTCAATCCGGTAAAACTGCTTATTGGACCAGTGCCTATTGAAGGGATTACACTCCAATTACTCCCGCTATTTGTTGTTTTGGAAAGTGAATCACCGCCAAAGAAACCAATACTTCCAGAGGAATTAAACCAGATACTATATATATTTGTATCTGTGGGACTATTCTGAGTCTGCCAGACAGGGTTTAAAAAATCAGAAGCATAATAGATCCTGAATCTATCTGTACCAAACCAAATTTTTGAATTAACACCGCATATAGAATTACCCCTTCCTTTTTCAGGTCCAATAACCGGCAGAAATAATCCTGTTGAATCCCAGTTGATACCACCATTCGTAGTTTTCCACAATGACCAACGGGTAGAGACCCTGTCACCATACATGAATCCATTAATATTATTTTGCATATATATTCCGTTAATGAAACCGAAATTTTCAGAAAAAACAAGTTGCCAATTGCTGCCTGAATTTGATGTCCTGTACACATATGTATTAGAATTTAGATAACCGGCTGTAAGAGCAGTTGATGTATTTACTCCGAAAATATTTACTAACAAAATATTAGATGGTAAACCGTTCCCGCTTAAGTTAACCCAATTATATCCGGAATTGGACGTTTTAAGTACAGTACCATTGTAACCACACACCCATGCATTTGTTCCGTCAATATTCGAAACGGAATTCAAAATAACATTCGTGCCTGTTACCTGTTCTGTCCAGAAATACTGGGTTAATAAATTTGAACAGAATAAAAATGAAGCAAGCAAAATCATACCTAAGGATCTCATTTTTTACCTCCATTGATTAAAGGATTATTTTATTAATACCATTTTCTTTGTTTCTGAAAAATCTTTTGCTTCCATTTGATAGAAATAAACTCCGCTTGGAAGATCCCTTCCGTCAAATTCTACTTCATATTCCCCGTTTTTCATGTCCTCATTTAATAAAACAGCAACTTCACTGCCATCACTCGCATATATTATAATTGTGACATGTGAATATTTCTGCAATGTGAATTTTATCTTAGTTACCGGGTTAAACGGATTAGGATAGTTCTGAAGTAAACTAAATGCTGATGGCGCAATATTACCCTGATTGTTAATTCCAATAACTGGATTCAGCCTGTATAATATTAATTGCCCCTCAACATTCCAGTTTGGCTCGGTGTGACCGTTGTAATTATAATTGCAATCAGCGCATGTTTGCCCTGAGATGCAATTTGGATTGGTGGGTCTGCAGAAATTCACATAAGGCTCTATATCATAATTTACGCTGCAATTTTGCCCGGGTGTTACACTTGATGTTACATCAAGATCCCATGGAATTACACTCGCACCCGGACACCAGCCTGCACGGGAATACTGCCATGTACCGCCCTGCGGACTGCATGGGTTTACACCGCAATCCATACGCCATAAATTATGAATAAGTGAATCATTATTTACAATAAGCTGATGATACTTCACAGAAAACTCTGCTGCATTGCTTGTGTTACCCTGTCCATGACCGGTTGTTATCATTCTTCCTTTTACTTTTACGGTCTGCGGGTCAATGAATTTACTCATAGGAAGCAGGTGGTTTTCATGGGGATTTGCTGTATCGCCATATACTATGTAATGATCCTGCCAAAGATTTATTACCTTGAACGGTTTGTAATACGCTTCACCTTCAATGAAGGCAAACTTTATTGTTGAAAGCCATCCGCGGTTACCGCTTATCCAGCTTTCAATATAATTACCAAGAATTTGTGTGTCATGCAATAAAGGCATATAATCGGTAACATCTATCCAGAATGTACATGTGCCCGGGTAACCGCCTCCTACTATATTATACGGAGTCACAATTCTCGCAATTTCATATCCCGAGCCTGCAGCGGTATCAGTATAAAGTTTTACCCAACCAAGTCTATCCCATGGGTCACAACCGCCCGGCGGGCAGCCGATGGTATATTTCATTAAAATTTTTTCGTAGTGATGAGTTGTATCAGGAAAAGTAACTGAGGCATAATTAACTGTAGCCCAGTTATGATAATCATTAGTAAATGCGTTTACCCACGTAGTATCACCGGGAGCAGAAACAGCGCTTAATTTTACAGCAACAAGTAATAATACAGCAAAAGTAATATTTTTCATTTTATAATTATTTAGATATTTACTTCTGTAATATAATTATTTAAAAGCTTATAAAATATTATTTTAAAAGCCCACTATAGGCGGGTTAATAATGTAACTTCGTTATTTTATTAACACCATCTTCTTAGTTTCAACAAAATCACCCGCTGAGAGTTTATAAAAATACACACCACTTGGGTATGCTGATGCATCCCAATCAATCTCATATATTCCGGGTTGTAATTGCTGGTTTACAAGAGTTGCAACTTCTCTGCCGAGGACATCGTACACAGACAAGAATGTCTGTGCTACTGACGAACTCTTTGAAATTTGAAATTTTATTTTTGTTGACGGATTGAAGGGGTTGGGGTAGTTTTGCGAAAGTGAAAATTGGTTTGGGATTTCGGATGAAATTGTGCTAAATCCAGTTATCCCACCATTTGTAGTTTTTAAAATTACCCCCAGTAAATTCGGATATACTAATGTTCCATAACCTGAACACCAGCCTGTATTGTTATTCAGAAATTGTATACAATTAAATGTCATTGAAGCATAATTATTGGGAGTAGTTTGTGTAAACCAGTTTATCCCACCGTTGCTTGTGTAGCGGATAATTCCGTTAGAACCTGATACCCAGCCTGTCATTTCATTCATAAAAAAAACTTCTTTTGCTGAGATTCCAACCGGAGAGGTTAAGGACCAATTACTTCCACCATTTGTACTTTTATACAGATTATCATCTGCTACAAAACCAGTATTTGAATTTATAAAATGAAAACTATAAGGATAGCCGCCGCTATATTGTGCAATTTGTGTCCAGTTATTTCCACTGTTTGTTGATTTATAAATTCTATTTGATGCTCCTAATATCCATCCGGTTTGCGAGATAAACTGCATATCCAGACATACTAAACCTATATTAATATTATTCCAGTTAATTCCACTGTTAGAGGTTTTAATTATTGTTCCGTTGCTTTGAAGGCAAAGAACATTATTTTCATCTACAACTGATATTTTTATGAAATAGGGGTTTAATGAATCAAGATATTGCAATGTATAATTTAATCCGCTGTTCGTAGTCTTATAGATATACCTGACTGTTATTCCAATATCTACTGAGGCATTTGCTATTACCCAGCCGGTTTGGCTGTTTATAAACTTAATGTCTTTTATTTCAGCATTTGATCCAAATACAGAAGTCCAGTTTACTCCGCCATTTGAAGTACGTTCTAAATGACCAAATGTAGAAAACCCGGTAGTACCATAATAACCTGCCCAACCGGTATTTTCATCAATAAAAAATATTGAATTAATACCCTGGTTCATACCAAAATATTGCTGAACCCAGCCGCTTTGCGAATGTGAATTTAAATTAA
>JANPBV010000375.1:0-2639 GCA_031430615.1 Ignavibacteria bacterium
CTTGTATCGCATGACAGGAAATTCCTTGATACAATTTCAAATAAGACAATTGAAATTTACGCGGGTAAGGTTACAATATATAAAGGCAACTATTCATATTACATTACAGAGCGCGATATAAGAAAAGAACTTTTATTTAAGAGTTACGATAACCAGCAAAAATATTTAAAACAGCAGGAAAAATTCATAACCCGTTTCCGCTCAAAGGCATCAAAAGCAACGGCAGTTCAAAGCAGAGTTAAGATGCTTGATAAGATCGAGAGGATTGAAATTGAAGATGAGGAAACAGCAATTCATTTCAACTTTCCGCCTGCTACACACTCCGGCAGAAAAGTATTTGAGCTTAAGAACATTTCAAAAAGCTATGGAGATAACCTTGTATTAAAAAATCTTGACCTCGAGCTTGAGCGCGGAGAAAAAATTGGTTTAGTTGGCGTAAACGGAGCGGGTAAATCAACCCTGGCAAGAATAATAAGAGGAACTGAAGAAATTCAGGAAGGCACGAGAAAGCTTGGCTTCCAGGTTGAGCTTGAGTATTATTCCCAGCACCAGGCTGATTCGCTTGACCCTGCAATGGATGTACTTGGCACTCTTGATGCTGTTGCAACGGGTGATGTGCGCAAGCAGTTAAGGACAATACTTGGCAGCTTTTTATTCCGCGGTGATGATGTGTTTAAGAAAGTTGGAGTACTCTCAGGCGGTGAGAAATCACGTTTAGCGCTGGCAAGAATGCTTCTGAAAGCATCAAATTTCTTGATACTTGATGAGCCTACCAACCATCTTGATATGAACTCAAAATTAGTGTTGATGGAAGCCCTGCGTAATTACGCCGGCACAATACTTATAATTTCGCATGACAGGGAATTTTTAGACGGTATTGTAACTAAAATTATAGAAGTAAAAGATAAAAACGTTAAAACGTACCTTGGCAATTGCACCTATTATATTGATAAAAAAGAGGAAGAGAAAAACGGAATTAACCAGTTAAAACAGGCTAAGAAAGATGGCGCACCCTCTACAAACGGCGCGCCTAAGGCAAAGAAGACTAAGGAACAGAAAAGAATAGAAGCTGAACAGCGCAATAAAGTTTACAAACATGCAAAACCCCTTAAGGATAGCATTCATAAACTTGAAAAAGAAATTAAAGCGCTGGAAGAAAAAACAAAAGCGCTTGAAGCTGAAATGGCATTACCTGATTTCTTTAAAGATCAGCATAATTCCACGCATAAAACAAATGAGTATAAAGTTGCAAAAGATAAGCTGAATGGGATATATCATAAATGGCTTGAGGAAACAAAAAAACTGACAAAGATAGAAGAAGAAATAGGGAATCAATGAGTAATGAGTAATGAGTAATGAGTAATGAGTAATTTTTATAATTAAATGATTTAATGTTTTTTAATAAATTATAATGAAAGGTTATTAAATGAAAGATAATATTATTAGAGATAAATCATTTAATTTCGCTGTAAGAATTGTTAATCTTAACAAATATTTAGTCTCAAAGAAAAAAGAGTTTGTTTTATCAAAACAAATATTAAGAAGCGGTACATCTGTAGGGGCAAATGTTGAAGAAGCTATTGGCGGTATTTCCAAATCTGATTTTTCACATAAAATATCAATTGCATATAAAGAAGCAAGGGAAACCCATTTTTGGTTAAGATTGCTTTATGCAACCGAATATATTAATAAAGATATGTATGATTCATTAATTCAGGATTGTAATGAAAACTGTAAGATCCTTTATGCAATATTAAATACTTCAAGAATTAAGAAACTAAAAATTGCAACTGTAATAATTGCTGCTTTAATTGTTCATTACTCATTACTCATTATTAATTAAGCGTATGCGTATAGGAAATTACAAGTTACATTCAATACAAACGGGGTTATTTAGGCTAGATGGCGGGGCGATGTTTGGCGTTGTGCCAAAACCGCTATGGTCAAAGACCAATCCCGCTGATAACAGCAACAGGATAGATATGTGCATGAGATCATTATTGCTTGTGTCAGGTGATAAGAAGATAATTGTTGATAACGGTGTTGGGTATAAGATGAGCAGTAAACTGAATGAGATATATGGAGTGGATCACTCTGAATTTACCCTTGAAAATGAATTAGCTAAACATGGATTTAAACCTGAAGATATTACTGATGTATTATTGACTCATTTACATTTTGATCACGCGGGAGGCTCGACTAAGCGCAATGAAAGTAATGAGGTAGTATTAAGCTTTCCAAATGCTGTGCATCATTTGCAGAAAAAGCATTGGGAGTGGGGTCAGAATCCCAGCGACCGTGATAAGGCAAGCTTTATGCCTGAAAATTATGAATTGATAAAAGAAAAAGGGATGCTGAGACTCTATGATGGTGATTTCAATTTCGATGATAAAATTTCGCTTCATACGGTAAACGGTCACACACCGATGATGCAATTGGTAAAGGTTAAAGATGATGATAATACACTGCTTTATACCGCAGACCTCTTCCCGACAACTACTCATATTTCGCTTCCGTATATTATGGGGTATGACTTATTCCCTTTAACCACACTTGATGAGAAGAAGAAATTCTTACCGCAAATTGCAACCGAGAACTGGATATTATTTTTTGAGCATGATGCGTTTACTGAAACATGT
>JANPBV010000376.1:0-1978 GCA_031430615.1 Ignavibacteria bacterium
AGCCGCCAAATTTAAATCTTTAAAATATACATTAATTACCTTCCACCATGGCGTATCCATTGAGTAATCCTGTGTCATTTTTATAAAGTCGGGAATACTCATTTTTATTTTTTTTTAAATTTAAAAAATTTAATATTTTTATAAACTATTAATTTATTTTAAAAAAAAATAATAATAACCAAGTAAATGGAAAAAGATCTTGTCAAAAAATGTACCAAAAAAAGTATTATCAAGGAACCCATAATGAGTTATGGTATTATTTTGTATCATATAGATCCTGGTGGAAATATATGGTATCTATTAGGTAGAAGACGTGATACAATTGAATATTTAGAATATCTACGTGGCGGATTGCCATGTTTAGATAAATATTTTGAATTAATGACCGTGTCAGAAAGAGAAAGAATTATGAAATATTCTTTTGAAGAATTGTGGAATGATGCATGGTTACATGTTGAAATCAAATATAATAATGAATTAAAAAATGCAGCAACACAAAATTATAATAACACTATTATTACAGCAAAAGATTGTATAAAAAGAACATTTAGTAATATTACAGAGCCTCTATGGTGTTTTCCCAAGGGTAAAAAAAATAACAAGGAATCCGAAATTACATGTGCATTTCGTGAATTTATAGAAGAAACTGGCATTAAAATTGATTATACAAATTTAAAAACATTTATGCCCTGTACCGAAATATTTAAAGGTAGTAACAATAAACTATACGGTACTATTTATTATATAGCAGAAGCCCCCTATAAATTAGTGCCTTTTAAAAAAATTTATACACCCAAATCAATAAGAACTCAAACAATTTCCGAAGAAATGGATAAAATTGAATGGTACACATATCAACAGTGTTTAGCTATTTTACCAATAGACCGAACAATTGCAATCAAAAATGCAAATGCTGTTATCATGCAAAATAACAGTTGTAATTTTTAAAAAACTAATATTTATGACATTTATATTATAATATAAATGTCAAATTTATTTTCAATATTTTATTGGACAACATTTAACAAGTCTTTTATCATTTCCGAAATTAAAAGCGGAAAATATGATTTGGATATGGTTGATGAAACGGGAAAAACTATATTAATGTATGCCGCATTAATGTGGGAATATGATACTAACGATATTGTATCATTATTGATAGAATTTAATGTTAATATTAATATTCAAGATTCAATTGAAAATAACCTTATACTCCTAGGCTGCTCGGCAGTGGAAGATAAGCTTCAAGATCGGGTACCAGAGGTTATCCACAACTTGCTCCGGGGAGGTAGAGCATGCTTAACTCAGGAATTAAAGTGTGGATGCTGACAGGCGATAAGATGGAAACAGCCGAGAATATTGGTTTCAGCTGTAAACTGATAGACCAAGACTTCGGAATAATAAAAATATCCTGCAACTCAGATGCAGAAGCCGAGAATTACCTGAATCATCTAAAGCTATACTACAGAAAGTATCGAGATGACAAAAGGAAGGTGGCAGTGATAATTGATGGCACAGCACTAAACTTTGTGCTCGCAAACATTGAGAGGTCCCTGATGTATCTGGCAGTCCTCAAGAAGTGTGAGTCTGTCATCTGCTGTCGTGTAACACCTAAACAGAAAGCCTCTGTAGTGCAACTGGTAAAGCACTACCTTGGAAAATGTTGCCTAGCCATTGGAGACGGTGGAAATGATGTCAACATGATAATGCAAGGCAACATTGGAATTGGATTATTTGGACTTGAAGGCATGCAGGCAGCTAATGCCTCAGACTTCGCCATTCCTGAGTTTCAGTGTATCGAAAGGCTACTATTTGTTCATGGAAGATGGCTCTA
This sequence comes from Ignavibacteria bacterium, assembly GCA_031430615.1. Classification (GTDB taxonomy): domain Bacteria; phylum Bacteroidota; class Ignavibacteria; order Tepidaquicellales; family OLB5; genus OLB5. The sequence goes on from JANPBV010000376.1 coordinate 1,835, forward strand.
CCTACGTAATGCAGAGATGATCCTTTATTTCTTTTACAAAAACATGCTTTTCACCATACCGCAATTTTTCTTTGCTATCTTTAATGCATTTTCTGCTCTCTCCTTATTCGAGTCATGGTAGGTTCTGAATCACGCAGGTACATG
>JANPBV010000377.1:0-15772 GCA_031430615.1 Ignavibacteria bacterium
ATCATTCAGAAATTTTACGACCCTATCGAGCTCAACACCTGATTCAGCTTTTAGCTCGGACTTATCGAAATCAAAATAAATATTATTCAGAACAATTGATGCATTCTGAAGAGATTGTATGGATTGCAGAATAATATCAACATTCATTTCTCTGTACAAATTTTCTGCCAAGAGATCAATTGAATTTGAAACGGAATAATATCCATTTTTCTCTGCAAAATATGAATATGAACTTCCTATAGGTAGAGTGATAATATACTCCCCTGTTGCCGGGTCAGATGTTAGTGAGCCGATATTATTCCCTGCCGCAAGGTCATACCATAATAATGCTGCATCTAATGGATTTTGTTTTTCATCAGTAACTTTGCCTTTTACAGTTACAACATTTTTCTCAGGCTGCGCTTCAGGCGGAAGTTTTATTGAATAAATATCATAACCGCCTTTACCGCCCTCTCTATCAGAAGAAAAATACGCAGTCCTGCCATCAGTTGAAATTTTATAAGCTACATCATATCCGGCAGTGTTAATCTCTTTCCCAAGATTAACAGGTTCGCTCCACTGGGTCCATGAGGTATCACTTAACCTGACTGATTTAAATACATCAAGGCTGCCTAAACCATAGTGACCGTCACTTGAAAAATAGAGCGTCCTGCCATCGGGATGCAGAAATGGAGAGCGCTCAGCATATGGAGTATTGATAGTTGTGCCAATGTTAATGGGCTTCCCCCATACGGAATCATTTTTCACAGAGACCCATATATCAGTATTGCCTTCATACTCACCGTGATAAAACTGACCGCCTTTTACAAAATCACCCACTCCGCCTTTTCTATCAGATGTAAAGAAGAAAGCTTTACCGTCAGCGGTTAAGTAGCCATCACAATCCCAATACTGAGTATTCACGGGTTTTGGGAATGGTTTAATTTCAGACCACCCCGTAGCGGTTTTATTAGCGTAAAAATTATCACCGCCTCCAATGAAACCGTTATAGCTCCCGAATAATATTATAGTATTACCATCGGCTGAAACACTGTTGATAGCGTCATTTTCTTTTGTGCTGAATGGCGCGCCCAAATTCTTTGGCTTTATCCAAGTATTTGCGATCAACTGTGAGAAGTAAATATCTTCACCTCCCTTACTGCCGCCTGATAATGTGAAGTACATTTTCTTTCCGTCAATTGATACTATAGGGAAATACTCGCTTTTTTTTGTATTAATTGTTTCAAGGTTGGTTACTTCAAGATTTTGTATTTCGGAATTCAGTAGGGCGATAATTTTATCTGTTCTATCAACCTTTTCAATGAACCATTCACGGTATTCAGAGTATATTTTAACAGCGCCAGCCCAGTCTTTTTTATCAATGTATGGTTTTGCAAGTAATTGAACTGCAACAAATGCATCTTCACTTGGCGCTGTGGCATAGATGTATTGTTTCAATTCTTCGGGAGTTTTTATTGTTTCTAAATCCCGCTGCGCGAATAAATCTGTACTTGCAAAGAGCAGAAGAATTAATATTATTCTCTTAAATTTCATATGTACAAATTTAACATATAATTACCAAAAAGAATTTCACTAAAATGGGTAGATTAATATTTAATGCAAAACTATTTTTTAAGTTTATAGATACTATATATTAACGATTATTTTTTGCAATACGAATTTTTGAATATTCACTCATTAAATTATCAATTATATTTATGCAGGAGGTATATTATATATGAAAAATATATCTATTTTCATTTTAATTACAGTTAACTTTTTATTCTTATTATATAACCAGAATTCAAATTCTCAAGTAACCCAGGCATGGGTACAAAGATACAGCGGAATAGACAATTACTGGGATGAACCAAGAGACTTGGCGATTGATAAACTTGGCAATGTTTATGTAACCGGATTAAGTGAGTATTCCGAAAATTTACTTAATTACCTCACCATAAAGTATAATTCATCAGGCGTTCAGCAGTGGGTACAAAGTAATAGCGCAATTGGCTATGCATATGCAATTGCAATAGATGATTCATTAAATGTTTATGTAACAGGCTATGGAGGTGTACAAGGGTCCCATCCTGATATTATTACTATAAAATACAATACTTCAGGTGTTTTACAGTGGACAGCAAATTATAATGGTCCTTCAAATGAAGCAGATTTCGGCTGGGAAATTACAACGGATAAAACACGAAATGTTTATGTTACAGGCTGGAGTCCAGGAATTGGAACAAATAATGACTACCTTACAATAAAATATAATTCTTCAGGTGTTCAACAATGGGTTGCAAGATATAACAGTCCTGCAAATTCAAATGACCAGGCAAGATCTATTACAGTTGATAATTCCGGTAATGTGTATGTAACCGGCACAAGCAACGGAGAAATTACTACAATTAAATATAATTCTACAGGTATTCAGCAGTGGGTTACTAACGGAGGTGGATACATAGCATATGATACTGAATTAGATGGTTATGGTAATATCTATGTATGTGGTTATGGAAATGCCGGGACAGGTTCAGGCGATGATTATAAAACAATAAAATACGATACTTCAGGCGTACAGCAATGGGTAAAAACTTATAACGGACCAGGTAATGGAGATGACGTTTCACGCTGGATGGCAATAGATACCTCGGGGTATGTTTATGTTACAGGTTCCAGCTACGGTGGTAATCCAACTTACGTTGATTACGCTACAATAAAATATAATACAGCAGGCGCTCATGAGTGGATTGCAAGGTATAACGGACTGGGAAGCGGAGCCGATGTTGTACGTAATATAGTTTTAGACCGTACCGGTAATGTTTATGTTACAGGATATTCCTTTGTTCCAACCGGGGGCACATTTGATTTTGCGACAGTAAAATATAATGGCATAACAGGCGCCCAGCAGTGGGTAAAGTTGTATAACGGCACAGGAGATAGCAGTGATTACGGATGGGCTTTGGCAGTAGATAGCTTATATAATATATATGTTACCGGAGCAAGCTTCGGCAATGGTACAGGCAGAGATATAACTACAATAAAATATTCACAAACAATAGGTATTCAGCAAATTTCAAACGAAGTACCTTCAGGGTATAGAATGGAACAAAATTATCCGAATCCTTTTAATCCTGCTACCAAGATTAAATTCCAATTGCCAATTCAGGAATTCACAAAACTTATAATATATGATGTCCTTGGCAGAGAAGTTTCAACCTTAGTAAACGAAAACCTAAAGCCCGGTATATATGAGGCTGAATGGAATTCCGAAAATTATGGAAGCGGGGTCTATTTCTATACTCTAAAGACTTACAATTTTTCTGACACAAAAAAAATGATAGTGATAAAATAAATGTTCTGCAGCAAAGTAATTGATGTAAAGTTTATATGTTATTCAGTTTAAAACTTATTTCCTCAACCTGAAATCAACTCTTCTGTTCAAAGCCCGTCCTTCTTCAGTGTTATTAGGCGCAACGGGCTGTGTTTCACCAAATCCCTGAGGTAATAGCCTTGACTGCTCTATACCAATACCGACAAGATAATCAACAACTGATGAAGCCCTTTTTAAAGAGAGCTCCTGGTTAAAATGGTCACTCCCGATATCATCGGTATGCGCGTTTAATTCTACAATAACTTCAGGGTTTGCGTGCATAAATCTGTATAACAGGTTTAGGGCTTCATGAGATTCTTCTTTAAGATCAAACTTGCCTGAATCAAAGAAAATATTTTCGATCTTTATTGCTTTACCTGAGTTCTTAAGCTCTTCAACTGAAATAACGCTCATATTAGTGCTTATCTGCTCAAATGCTTTTGCCGCGGTTAAGTCGAGGTAATTTACAATTGAATAAAATCCTTTCACGTCAGCGTAATAAGCATAATACCTTCCTGTTGGGAGTGCGATAAAATACTCACCCGTAACCGGATCGGTTTTGGCAACTCCAACTTCCTTTTTAAGCTCAACATCTTCCCATTTAATTGTAGCTTCAACAGGATTGCCATTTTCATCCAGTACTTTACCGTTTACAGTAACAACATCACTGGCGGGCTGGACTTCTTCGGGTAACTCTACATAATAAATATCTTCATCACCAAAACCCATATCGTTAACAGTTGAAAAATACGCTTTTTTTCCATCGGTAGAAATTTTAAATCCCCAATCTTCATTAGGTGTGTTAATTTCTTTTCCAATGTTAACAGGCTCACTCCACTGGGTCCATGAGGAATCACTTAACTTTACAACTTTAAACACATCTGATTTCCCTAAGCCCGGGTGACCATCAGAACAAAAGTATAATGTTTTCCCATCAGGATGCAGAAACGGTGTACGCTCTGTGTATGGTGTGTTAATATCAGTACCCAGATTTATAACTGTCTTTCCCCAGGTGCCATTAGCTTCTTTGAGCACAACGTACAGATCAGTATTCCCCCAGTACATTCCGTGATAATAATCTCCCTTAGGTTTATAATCACCAACACCGCCGGGTCTTTCAGATGAGAAAATAATCGCTTTACCGTCAGCCGTAAGGAATGCGTCTGCATCCCACCATTGAGAGTTGATAGGCTCAGGGTACTGCTGCACTTCAGAAAAGCCGCTCTTTGTTTTTACAGTATAGAAATTATCACCACGCCCGAGAGCGTTAAGGTAATTACCAAATAGCACCAGGATATTTCCATCGGCAGAGATACTGTTAATGTATTCATTGCTTTCAGTGTTAATGCTGCCAATAAGCGGTTTTGAAATTATCCAGCGGTCATTTACATACTGCGAAATAAAAATATCTTCGCCGCCAATGTTATCTTCCCTGTCACGTCCTGTAAAAAATAATTTTTTCATATCGGGTGATATCACTGGGCTATACTCACTGCCAAGTGAGTTTATATTTCCGCCCATATTTGTTAGCCTGATATTTTTTTCGGGGGAGTTTAATATTTCAATTACCTTATTAATTCTATCTTCATAACCCGGGAATTTTGCTTTATAATCCTCGTAATATTTAGCAGTTTTTTTAAAGTCATGTTTAAAGTAAGATGGTGATGCGAGGTACTGCAATGCTATGTATGCATCTTCAGAAGGCGCATAAAGTTTTATGATATTGGCATAATATTCCGGTGATTCGCCTTCATCAACCTGTATTTTCTGAGATATTACTGTTAAGGGATGTAAAGTAATTAATAATATTAAAATTAATAAAATCTTAAGAAAGCCATGTTTGAACGGCATTTGTTTGAAAAAGCTAATATTTTCAATCAGTAATAGAATAGCTTTCACAACTTAATTACTTAATATTACTACAAATTATCTAATTTTTTAGTAATTAGCAAGATTAATGTCACGGTAATAAGCTAACTGCTATTATTTATCTTGTAATGAGAAAACTAATTTATTATATTTTATTAAGATTTATTACATTAATAATAAATTCGAGTACTTATGACCACAAAAAAATTACTCTATTATTTTTCTTTACTTATCATTCTCATGTTTCAAACAAACATTTTTTCACAGGGTTTACAGCAAACACAATGCAGAAACGGTTTGCTCCTGTCTATTATTCAAAATGGTTTCACAAGAGATTCTGTACTGGTATCATTGGGTAATGGCTGTATTGTTCAGGATGTAAATGTAATTGTAGATACAGTAATTCATACTTGGGATTCTGATATGGTTATGTATCTTCAAAAAGGAAATACAGTTGTTCAAATTATCACTAATGTAGGCGGTTCAGGAGATAATTTCATTCATACCAAACTTGATGATTCCGCATCAATTCCTATTGCTTCAGGTACAGCGCCATTTACAGGTACATACAGACCTTCAAATCCATTAACTCCTTTTAACGGGATATCACCAAATGGATATTGGAGATTCTCAATTAGTGACTTAGCTGGTGGTGATACAGGTACGTTAAGAGCCTGGTGTCTTCAGCTCACTTTTACTTGTCCCACAGGCGGCATACAAACTGTTGAGATCCCAAACACATACAGGCTCTACCAGAATTATCCAAATCCGTTTAATCCGGTTACTAAGATTAATTATGGTGTTCCAAAGAATGGATATATTAAGCTGACAGTTTATGATGAATTAGGAAAACAAGTCCAAATTGTTGATGTAGGCTATAAAGAAGCAAATACTTATGAAGTGGTATTCGATGCGACTAACCTGCCAAGTGGGGTTTATTATTATAAGTTAGTTGCTGTTGGATTTAGTGATACAAAGAAGATGGTGATCGTAAAATAGTTGAGTTGGTGAGTTGGTGAGTTGGTGAGTAAGAAAATAGCGATATTGCAAAGAAATAGCTTAATAGTAAATATATTAATTGAGATTTCTTAAGTATGGATTTTTTTTCATCAAATTCGTGAAAATTTGTGTAATTTGTGTAATTTGTGGCTAAAGCTTTTTGTAATTATTTTTTTTAAATTCATATAAAGCAATGCCGGCAGCTATTGCAACGTTCAGTGATTCAGAACCGGAAAAACCTTCTATCTTTACTCTTTCAAAATCCATATCAAGTAATTCCTGTGATATACCGTGGGCTTCACTGCCAAAAACTAACACAGATTTACCTGATTGCCCTGATTTGTCAGATTTGTCAGATTTGTCAGATTTGTCAGATTCATAAGATTTAATAATTTGGGATAATGATTTTTCGGCATCGAGAGTAAATAAATAAACTGAATATCCTTTAGATTTCAATTTCTGTAATTCAACTGCAAGGTTAACATCTTCAATAATGGTTGTGTGAAACAATCCACCTTGTGTTGAGCGGATTACTTTGGGGTTATAGGGGTCTGCGGAATTTTCACTCAGCAGTATTTTTGGCACATTAAACCAGTAGGCTGTCCTGATAATTGTACCAAGGTTCCCCGGGTCGCTGATTCTATCTAACGCTAAAATTATATCAGGCTCTTTGGGTGATAATTTAGACTCAGGATGTTTTACAACGCCAACAATCCCCTGTGATGACTCAGTATCAGTTAATTTATTGAATGATTTCTCCGGTAGTGGTTCAACTATAGTTTTATTCTTTGCTATTTTTCCAAGTATAGCCGGATGCGCCTGAAGGTTAACATCATTTCTTAAGATAATGTATTCAAGTTCATGCTCAGATCTCAGGCATTCCTCTACCAGATGAAATCCTTCTATAAGATACTTTCCGTATTCTTCGCGGTATTTCTTCTGTTTAAGTGAGGCAAAAAATTTTATTTCGTTTGCAGTTAACAATATTATTCAGTTATTACCTTAATTTTTTTCGTGTAAATAAATTTTATTATACGCGGGCACCAAAAAATGCTTACCTTTAAATCCGTGTTTCTTTAATTCCTTTTGGATAAATGTCATAACAAATCCATGGCTTATAATTAACACATCACAGCTGTTATCTTTTAAAATATCATTTAAAAACACTGAAATTTTGCTTTCAAATTCATTTGTAATATAATTCCGCTGGGTAGATTTGATCTTTAGCATTAATCCCCATAATAAAAAAGGCATCCTGCGTTTTTTATTCAGCAAAGGAAGAACATCCAATTCTTTCAGATCATTGATAACGGTTACTTCATTCTTATAAACTGATTCAGTTGTTATTGCCGCTCTGTATAGCGGGCTTGAATAACATTTTTCCCAGTTAACACCAAGTAAGTCAACATCTTTAACTTCAACCTCTGCTGTTCCATATTTTTCGTACCAATTAAATACTTCATCATAAGAAACCAGGAGCTTACCCGGGTATTTTAGTTTAACTTTAAAATGTCTTAATAAGCCAATTTTCACCAGTGGTTAAAGTATTATTTATTTACCAATCAGTTTAAGGAACTCAGCGCGTGTTTTTTCATCTGACTTGAACCTGCCAAGCATACATGAAGCTGTCGCAATTGAATTCTGCTTTTCTACACCCCGCATCATCATACATAGATGACTCGCTTCGGTAACAACAGCTACACCTTTAGGCTCCAGTATTTTATTTATCATATCGCCTATTTCCCTTGTCATACGTTCCTGCACCTGCAGACGGCGGGAATACATTTCAACCAGCCTGGGCAGTTTGCTCAAGCCCACAATTTTGCCTTTGGGTATATATGCAATATGGCATTTACCAAAAAACGGCAGCATGTGATGCTCACATAAGCTGTAGAAATCAATATCCTTTACAATAACCATTTCATCATAATGCTCGTTGAATATTGCGTTATTTAAAAGTTTCTCAACATCTTCATCATATCCTTTGGTAAGGAATCTATAAGATTTTGCGACACGGTTTGGCGTTCTAAGCAAGCCTTCACGTTTTGGGTCTTCACCAATTTCCTTTAATATATCAACAACACTTTCTTCAAGTTTCTTTAGCGAAGCATCGTTGTAATCAACCCTTATAACATTATTATCATCATCTTCCGTGATCCTGGTATTTCTTTTCTTATCAGGCATATTAATTAATTATTCCCTTTGTATTCAACTGAATTATTTATTGTCTCTCTGATTTTTATTGAATATAACTTTCTGTTTTTTGCATTAATTTTTGATTCAAGCTGATTCCAGAATGTTACAGCAATATTTTCTGTTGAAGGCAGCACGCCAATCATAAAATCAACATCAAGATTCAGATTTTTATGGTCAACTTTATCAATAATAACCATGTCAACAAGATTTCTCAGTTCAGTTAGATCCATTACATACCCCAACACAGGATCGACCTCTCCGGCAACAGTTACATCCATTTCATAATTATGACCGTGCCCGTTTGGGTTAGAGCATTTCCCGTAAGTCTTAAAATTCTCATCATCGCTTAAAGCAGGATTATAAACTCTATGGGATGCGCTGAAATGGAATTTTCTTGTAATATATAGCAAATTATGTGTTTTTTAACTGATTTAGTGTGGATTTATAATGATAAACAACGCTCAATATTAGCAATAAGTTCATTAAGATTAAATTCACTATTATATAGTACGTAAAATTTCCAATAACCGCTGATATACAGATTAAAAAGATATGCGTACCGATTGATAGTAAGCTTGCCATTGTTAAAAATGGTTTATTCTCATACCAATAAATGTTTACATCTGGTTTTTGAGTATCCTTAATAAGTTTTGATAAGAGATGTTTATCTAACGAAAAAAAAAGTTTATCCTGCCAGCCGTATATCAAGATAAATATACTCTGCAGGAATGTAGTCCATTTATCCTGATTAAGCTTATCTTCATCGGTAACATTTTCCATTAATCGGTTAACAGTTTGTTTACCGGTTTGTTTGATAAATGATACCTGGTAAAAAATGAAATATGAACATTGCAGCATAGAAAATATCATGGCGGCAAATCCGGCAATAAATACCAACGGATTATTATACTCCCCGTATAAATGAAAAGAAATTGCGGTATATGAGGTAACCGTTACAACAAAATCAGAAATTGAATCATAAAACCTGCCACGGCGGGAGTCGAGTCCTTTTGCCCTTGCAAGCGAGCCATCAACTTTATCAAGCACATTTTTGTATAATAGGAGTATTGCTCCTATAATTGCATAAAGTTTAACAGGCTGTATGATAAGGTAAGATGCCGCAATACCGAATATCATTGAAAGCAAAATTACCTGATGTGGTGTAACCCTTGTATAATAAAAAAATTTGGTTAATTGCTTTGATGTGATAAATAGAAATGACTGCAGGTTCAGAAAATTATTTTCAGGGTGTGTTTTAAGGGTTTTTTCGTATGAGAATTTTTCAGTCAACTATATACTTAAAATTTTAACTGGATATTATACTTTATAGAAATTATCCGAAGCGCGAAAGCAACTAAGATACACGATACCAATGGAATAAAAGAGCCTACAGTGCAATAATTTACAAGGATAACAAATGTAAGTGAACCAATAAATGAGCATGTTGCGTATAACTGTGACTGCTTAAAAAATACCGGCACTTCATTGCAGATTATATCCCTAAGCACGCCGCCAAATATACCTGTTACTACACCAATTAACACTGCATTGAACCAGAATACACCCGCAGCAAGAGCGTATGATGTACCAACTGCGCTGAAGAGTCCAAGTCCCAATGCATCCATAATACCAAGAAGTATTACAACCGGTTTAGAAAAACTTTCTGACCTGCGGAGTATGAAAATTGAAAGTATTGAAAGGACAAGAATGAATACCGGGTAATTATAATTTACCATCCAGAATAAAGGATAATGGGCTATGAGAAGATCACGAAGGGTTCCCCCGCCAAAAGCTGTAACCATAGCAACGGAATACGTACCGATAATATCCATTTGCTTGCGGCGGGCTTCAATGATTCCCGTTATTGCAAATGCGAATATCCCGAGTATTTCAATGGTTTTAAGTAGTGCTTCCATTTACAATGAGCAATTAACAGTGAGTAATGAGCAATAATTTTCCGAAATCAATTGTTTTTTTTCATTGTTCATTATTAATTGCTCATTGTTAATTGAATTAGTGCTCCCGGAAGGACTCGAACCCTCACCTGCAGGACCGGAACCTGACGTGCTATCCATTGCACTACGGGAGCAGATAAATACCTAACTTCATGCAAATTTAGCTAAAAGTTTTATTTGAAATGATGGCATAATTTATTTTCAATTTCACATTAACCAAATGTTGTATATATTGAAAAAAATAAATAGAACAATTGAAACAAAATATATTTACGGCTTTACTGATTATTTGCGTTATTACCTTATATGGCTGCAATAAAAAGGAATCAGAAACTGATGAAAACACAAACAAGCGCTTAAGGGATGCGATGATAAGCTATATGTCTGAGCCAATCTTCCGCAACAGGGATTTTGTTCAGCAGATAACAGGCACCGAAGCAGACTTAAAGCTGTATGATATGGATGAGCAGGAATTATATTTCACAATTAACAAAAAGGATTTTGACAGCAGCACTACACTTAATAAGCTGACAATTGATATAAAGCGGGTTGATTTTGGTTCAGAGCAAAACGGCGATGTATTCCTTGGAGCATATACGCTTAAAGGGACCACAAGATTCCTGTTCCGCTTCCCGAGGAATGATTTTAAACCTGATAGCACAAAATCCATTACAATTAAACTGGTGGATGGGTTGGGATATATTATTTCAATGAATGAGCTTGCAGATTTTGCCGATGATAAGAGTATATATGGCGGTAAAACTAATTCCGAAATAAGCGCAAATAAATATCTGGCAAATCACGGAGCATTTGTTGGGATAAAAAATGAACCGAGTCTAAAGAGGCTATGCGATAAGATAATAACCGATAAAAACAACAAAGAAAAAACCGCGCAGGAATTGCTTGATTTTGTTACAAGGAATATTGTGTTCAGCGAAAAAGAAGCCGGGGGTGGATTTGAAATTCTAAAGAGACCCAACGAAGTATTAATGACAGGTAAATCTGATTGCAGCGGGTTGACTATTCTGTATGCTTCATTACTTGAGCAGACCGGAATAAATTACCGCCTGGTATACTTCCCGGGGCATATTGCCGTAGCTGTTGAAGGCATCTTCCATAATAAAAATAATACTATCATTAAGTACGATAACGTTGTGTATTCATTGGCAGAAACTACAATACGCGGATTCAGGATAGGTATAACTGAATTGCTTAAAAAGGATCTTACAAGTGAGGTGACCTTTATACAGAAACCGGGTAAGGATTCAAAAATTATAAATGTAAAAACAGGTGAATCAAATAATAAATAACAAATATCAAATAACAATTAACTAACAGCAGATATTGACTCTTTTGTTTTCTTTGGCAGTTTATTATAAACCAGTTCGTATGATGTTTTTATTAATTCTTTTAGTTCTTTTATTTTAATTGGCGAAGACCTTTGGATTGCAATCCATTTATTTCTTGCAAGGTATGGAGCGGGTATGATACCTTCTGTTTCAGTCAGCTCGTCAAACTTTTCAGGGTCACCCTTTAGCGAAAGTAAATTTTCAGAAAAGTTATCCATACTCGTAATAACAAACATCTTACCTCCTACTTTAAATAACAGGCTCGACCCCCATTGTATTTCTTCGGTTGCGCCAGGGAAAGACATGCAATACTCTCTTATAAAATCAATATTCAATATATAATTTTTTTAGTACAGTTATACTTAATGAGATGCATTATTTTTTGGTGTTTTATGGGTCAAATAAATAGAAACTGCAATTAATAATATTCCAATGCTTAGATAAAGCAGGTTTATCATTTCGCCATAGTGGAAATTAATTGCATGTTTAAAAAAAGTTACTATTAATACCATAATAACAACTTTGGCAATTTTTTCTTTCAGCGCGTCAAGATCATGAATAATTAATACCTTTGAAGAAGTTTCATCATTTTCTGCAACATCAATTTTGCTGATAAACAGCTCATACAACCCTATTCCAAAGATAAGGAAAACCGTACCTATCAGGTAATCATCAATTGCGCTAACAAGATGGGAAACGGCATTTTTGCTGAATTCCTCATATACCTCATGGCTTTGAAAAGCGCTGAAAAAATCTCTGCAAACACTAATTACCTCTATTGTTCCCATAACAATCATAATTAATGCCGAAAATATTGCTGAAATGACAGCAAATATCACCATATATCTGCTACTCCACAGAAGTTTTTCTATAAACTGCATCATAAAAGCACCCTCATTTTCTTTAAAAACCGAATAAATTTAACATAATTAAGGCAAAGATAACAAAAAACTTAATATATTGAAATTTATTAAGCATTTTCCATAAAAATAAGTAACAATTTCAGTTAGAAAGCTTATTTACAGGCTATTGCTTAAATAAAAATCTTTCCATATTTTGCATAATTATTAAAGAACTAATTAACATTTAACACTAAAAGAAGAAAAATGAAGAAACTATTAACAGTTTTCTTAGGGCTTGTTATATTCTCAGTAAGCTCTTATTCGCAGGCAGGTTTCAATTCTGTTTATTCAAAAGACGGTAATTTTGTAATTGCTGCAGGTGATGGCGGCGCAATTTACATTTCATATGATGGCGGCGCTAACTTTGGTTCATACCCTATTGGCGGCGGACCTAATTTGAATTCAGTATACGCTATCAATCTAAAAATTTGGGCTGTTGGCGATGGCGGAACAGTTCAGGTAAGCACAAATGGCGGAACAGCTTATACTAATTACGGAATTGGCGGCGGCGATCTGAATGGCGTTTACTTCGTAGATGAATTAGTTGGTTATGCTGTTGGCGCAGGCGGAAGAGTTGTTAAATCGGTTAATGGCGGAGCAGTTTGGACACCACAAACAAGCGGAACAGCTAACAATCTTAACGGGGTAAAATTCATAAATTCCAATACCGGATATGCTTGCGGAGATAACGGAACAGTAATATATACTGTTAATGGCGGTTCAACCTGGTCTTCATACACAACAGGAACAACGAAAAATCTTCTTTCAATTGATTACATCTCCCCAATTTTAGTTGCTACGGGTACAGACGGGATTATAGTAACTTATAACGGTTCTGTCTGGTCTACAAAAGATTATAAGAGTGTATCAAAACCGGATGTAAGAGGCGTTTCAATGATATCATCATCAAACTTTTTTACATGCGGCGGCGGCGGATTTATAAATTATACTGCTGATGCTGGTAATACCAGGACATACCAGCAGAACCCGATGCAGGGATATTTGAGCGATATTTATTTTTACAATTCACAAAAAGGATGGGCAGTAGCAAATAATACAAAGGCAATTTTATGGACAAATAACGGCGGCAGCACATGGCAGTTCCAGAGTGGTGTATCTGTATCTAAAACACTTGTCAGGAAACAAAACACAAGCAGCAATATTGGTAATCCTTTCTGCTTACATCCGCAGAATAAGAATGGAGTTTTTATACTTGCAGGATCTGCATTATACCGTTCACTTGATAAAGGTGAAACATGGGTACTTTTAAACGGCTCGGTGCCGGGAAGCGCATGCCATTCATTTTTTGTCAATGCTTTAGATACAAATTTGATGATAGCTTCTAAAGGTTCCGGTGGCGGAGCGAGAGTTATAGGAAGTTCAAATTACGGCGCAACATGGTATGATATTATTAATCCAATCACTTTAACATCATATGGAATGCCGTTAGAAGTTGACCCAAGCAATCCAAATACTGTATATGTGGCGCCTGATGGCGGACCGATGAGAAAATCGACTAACTGGGGCGCTAACTGGACTATTTTAAGCGGCGGTGAAAGCGGAACATTCAGAAGTCCATGCGATGTAATTATACCATTTGAAAATCCAAATGTAATATTAGTAGGTGATGGTGTTACAGGTTCCGGATCAGGTAAAGTATGGAAATCTATTGATGGCGGTATGACCTGGACACTTATAAATACAGTATCAGGTTCCGAAATTCCTATGATGGCAAACACATCACAGGATCTTAATTTAATTTACCATACAACATGGAGCAGCGGCAGTTTCTGGAAAAGCAACAATTTGGGGACATCTTATTCAAATTTAAATCAAAGCGGTAGCCTATGGGCAACCGATATTGCTAAAGATGATCCAACCGCAGTTTCTTATGATCTTTACGGAACAAACTCATATCTTTCATTGGATGGCGGCGCAACATTCCAAACTATCCCGGCAACAAGCTCACCCGCAGCAGGTGTTGTATATATGGATAAAGCTACCCTTTTATACCAGCATGGCAGTGGTGTAGATAAGCTTGTAGTAACTTATACTGTAACACCGGTTGTTTCTAACGGACAGGTTTCTTCTGAAGTGCCTTCGGCATTCGGTTTGGCGCAGAACTATCCAAACCCGTTTAACCCAAGCACACAGATAAAATATGATATTGCAAAAGCTTCGCTTGTTACACTGAAAGTATATGATGTTATTGGCAATGAAGTTGCAGTAGTATTTAATGGTAATTTAAATGCCGGTAAGTATTCAGCAGATTTCAATGCTTCAAATCTGGCAACAGGTATTTACTTCTATTCACTTTCAGTTGATGGAGTGAAGATAGATACCAAAAAGATGATTCTTGTAAAGTAGTAAAAACATACATTTACATTTAAACCCCGGTTACGTAAAATAATCGGGGTTTATTATTTTCCATAAATTAGGTAAATTTGTAAAAATTCTATATATCACACAATGAAATACAATTACAGAAAATTATTTATTCCGGTTGCTGCATTATTCATTATAAGTATGTTCGCATATTCATTTAACTGGTTTCCTTTTGGATATACCGGAACAACAAGAAAAGGCGGTTTAAATCTTGGATGTGTCTGCCACGGAGATACAGCTACATCAATTGTTACAGTACAGATAATCGGTCTTGACAGTGTGCCGGCAGGTACAACTGTATTTTACAGGGTTAAAACTTCACAAGGACCTGCAATTACAGGGGGATTTAATGTCGCCAACTTCAGAGATGGCGGAAGCGATACTCTGACATTGAGCAACGTACCCGGTGATACAATGATAAGGAAACAGGAAGGTGAACTTACACATACTTACCCTAAACTATTTGATAACGATACGGTTTCATGGACTTTCAGGTACACAGCATCAAATGTAACCGGTTACGATACGTTGTATGCAACTGCAAACAGTACAAATGGTAACGGACTTACTGATGGTGACCAATGGAACTGGAGTTTAAATAAACCTGTAAGGATATATAATCCGATTGGGATAATTAATATCAGTACAATTGCAAAAGATTTTTCATTGTCACAGAATTACCCTAATCCATTTAATCCGGTAACACAGATAAAATTTTCAATTGCAAAAACTTCGGATATCAGGATAAAGATATATGATATTTTA
>JANPBV010000378.1:0-11832 GCA_031430615.1 Ignavibacteria bacterium
TGCCTGCCTTTATCTTTATAAAGACCTATTTCACTTACTTCCATTTTCTCCCAGTTTAGCAGCCCGTTTATTAAGGTTGACTTCCCTACTCCGGATGATCCGATAACAGCAATAGTTTTATTGCCTTCAAAAAACTTTTGCAGGTCATCAAGTCCCGCTTTTTGCAAAGCGCTTACAATATGCACATCAACTCCTGCGAATCTATCCTGCACTTCAACAAGCTTTGCGTATACTTCTTCACATAGATCAGCTTTGCTGAGGAGTATTACCGGCTTCACATTATTATCCCAAGCCAGAGCCATATAACGCTCCATTCTGCGCATGTTTAAGTCCTGATTCAGTGAACTTATTATAAACACCGTATCAACATTCGCGGCAACGATCTGTTCTTCGGTGGTTGAGCCTGCTTTCTTTCTGGAAAACTTTGTTTTCCTTGGCAGCACATCCATTATGACAGCCTTTTTTTCATTGGGCACATGTTTTATTACAACCCAGTCACCCACAGCAGGTAATTGGTGAGTATCTTCAGTACTGTAAAATAGCTTACCTGATTTTTCTGCGGTCAGCTCGCCAAACTCAGAATAAAGCTCGTAATAATTTCTGTGTTCAACAGCTACCCTGGCTGCGTGGAGATCTTTGCCGGCATATTCAGTAAAACATGCTTCAAAGTATTCATCCCAGCCATAATTTTTTAGCGTATTTGTTTTTATCAATTATTTCCTTTTACTTTATGCAAATTACAGTTAATTCATTGGATTTTTCACTCAATTCATTTCTTTTAAAATCACCGTAAACATTTTCTATCTTAAATTTTGTTCTGCCAATAAGATTTTCAAGCTCATACCTGAAATAATACCTTAACTGTGTTGAAAATGTATCGGTCTTCTCCAAGCCGCCTTCTTCCCAAATGAATTTAAAAGTAATATCCATTTGTTGGTTCAGGTTATCATAATTAATTGAAACAAATCTCTGCAATTTATGACCGGGCAGATATTCACCATCATATTCCAGGACATTTTCAACCGGGTGAGTAATACGTTTCAGATCAGGATTGAATACATCAAATATCAGCCTGCCGCCGGGCTCAAGTACATTATAAATTGAATTCAAAGCGTTCAATTGGTCTTCAATCGTTAACAGGTGCTGAAATACCCTGAATGGGGAAATAACCAGTTTAAATGCTTTCCCGGTATCAAACTTCCTGATATCATCTATCCATATTCTGTGGTGTTCTTTAGCCGGTAATTTAGACTTCAACACATTAAGCATATTCTTGCTGTAATCAATTCCGTAAATATCAGCGCCACTATCAAATGCGGGTAAAAATATCCTGCCTGTACCAACACCTGCTTCAAGCACTGCTCCACCCGAATTTTTTATCTCATCCAGATAAAAGTTCATTCCTGCAATAAGTTGCGGCGGATTTTGATAAACTGTATCATAGAACCTTGTGATTGTTTCATTATAGTAATATTCATTTTCCATGTTTTTTTATTAAATTATTCATTGCTCATTGTTCATTATTAATTGATTACGCCGCATTTATAACTTCCTTTTCTCTCTGCTCTCTTAACTGTCTGGTATAAAGCCTGTAATACACTCCCTGTTTTCTCATAAGCTCGTAATGACTTCCATCTTCAACTATCCTGCCTTTGTTAATAACAAGTATCCGGTCACAATGCTTTATTGTTGAAAGCCTGTGCGCTATAACAATAGAAGTACGTCCTTCCATTATTCCGGCAATCCCGCGTTGTATCTTCGCTTCGGTTAGAGTATCAACTGATGATGTTGCTTCATCCATTATGAATATTCTTGGGTCAGAAAGTACTGCGCGGGCAAACGAAATCAATTGCTTTTCGCCCATTGATAGATGCTCACCGCCTTCACCAACTTCTTCACCAAGTTTGTGAATGAAATCTTCAGCTCCAACAACATTCAAAGCATTGATTATTTCCATATCAGTCGCTTCATCCCTGCCGTATTTTATGTTTTCCTTTACTGTCCCTGAAAACAAATGCGGTGTTTGCAGTACTACTCCAAGCTGGCTCCGTAGGCTTTCCATCGTCATATCTTTGTAATCAATATCATCAATTTTAATTACGCCGCCTGTTGGCTCATAGAACCTGCAGATTAGGTTTATTATTGTTGATTTTCCGCCGCCTGTTTCACCAACTAAGGCAATAGATGTTCCTTCATCAATTTTCAGGTTCATACTACCAAGCACCTGCTTACCCTCATCATAGTGGAATGAAACATCTTCAAATTCTATATTGCCGTTTATCCTGCCATAACTGCCGGCACCGGTTTTGTTGATTATCTGGGCTTTGGTATCTATCAGTGAAAATATTCTCTCTCCTGCTGATATACTATTCTGTGCCTGAGAATAGAATCGCGAGATATCCAGTATCGGCTCAAATATCATAGTTGCATACCCAAAGAATGCGGCAAGTGTACCTACAGTAATTGCCGCGGGAATTGTTATTGCCATTGAACCGCCGTAATATATCACAAATGCTGCTGCAATTGAACCGCCGAATATTATCAGCGGCATGAATATCGCCTGATAATATGCAGCCTTGTATGATGATACTTTCATCTTTTCACTTAAACCCTCAAAATCACCGCTGACTCTGTCTTCCTGAACAAGGCTTTTATTAACTTCAACACCGTTAATGTGCTCATTGAACCTTGCTGTCATTTCGCTGTTATATTTCCTTGCCTCACGGGAATATTTTAAGATGAGCATTCTGAGTTTAAATGATATTAATGTCAGCACCGGAATAGTGAGTGTAACAATTAACGCAAGCTTCCAGTTATATATGAACATTGCAGTTACACAAAATACGATCATACCGGAACCCCAAACAACTTCTATCATTGACCATGAAATAAGCTCGGTGACTTTACCAGTATCGGATGATATCCTTGAGAGCAGCCAGCCTACTGCTGATTTATCGAAGAATGAAAACGATAATTCCTGCAGCTTGATAAAAAGCTCCTGGCGGATATCATACATAACGTATTCCTGTATCCTGCCCGCAAAATTTATGAAGCAGAACACACCTATTGAAAGCGTGAGTCCAAGCCCCAAAAATATCAGCCCGTAATTCCGAAGCGCCGTAGTATCAACATTCTGCACAACACCTGTATTTTTGTATGAATCAATTGCAGGAATTATCAAGTTATCAAGCAAACTAAGCCATACAAGCGGGTACACCGCTTCAACGAGGGCAACGAGCAGAACAAATCCCGTAAATCCCGCAACCCATTTGGGATAGCGAAAGCTATACTTTAAGAGCCTCCGCATAAACGGCCAGAGAGATCCTTTTGTTTTAAATTGTTTATCTTTTAATTTTGACATTTTATATACTTTTAAAAATCGTTTTTGTTGTTTATAAATCGGGACTAAAGTCCCTTAAGTGTCGGGAAATCTCAACCACGGGTTAAAACCCGTGGCTAATCATTAATTAATAATTACTGAGTTGACACGAATTAAACCTCCCGCAAAGCGGAACAAGCTGTGGCTAATCAATTATAAATTTTTTTTCTGTGTTGCCGCAAGCTTTAGAGTCTGTCTCAATGCTTCTAATATTAGACGACTCGCCGAGTCGTCTCTACGAAATATTGAAGATTATCATGTAGAGACGTCCCGCTGGGACGTCTTTTTAAAGTTATGAGACAGTCTGTTTAGCTCGTGGAACATAAATTAGAAAATATCCGCGGCTTTAGCCGCAATTAAAACTAAAGTCAGTATAGTCTAGGCAATCGTACCTAATTCTTTTGATATTTTTGCCTTTTTATTTTTCACTTTTGCCTCGAGAATATCACTCGTTATTTCATCTTCAATCGAGACCTGTATATCATATATCTTTTTATAGAATCCATTGTTTTCAATAAGCTCATCATGCGTACCTTCTTCTATGACCCTGCCTTTATCAAGCACTATTATCCTGTCACAATCCTGAACCGAGGTTATCCTGTGGGCAATTACGATAGTTGTTTTGCTCCTGGTTATGCCTCGCAGAGCTTTTTGAATCTCGAATTCTGTTTCAGTATCAATTGCAGATGTTGAGTCGTCAAGAATAAGTATATCAGGATTCTTAAGAAGCGTTCTAGCCAGCGTAACCCTTTGTTTCTGTCCGCCAGAGAGTGTTACACCTTTTTCACCAATTACAGTTTCGTATGAATGGGGAAAATCATCGCTTATAATATCATGTATATTTGCCACCTTCGCTGATTCAACTATTTCTTCAATATGTGTATCCGGATTTGAGTATGCAATATTTTCCTTAATTGAGGTTGAAAACAAAAACGGTCTTTGCAGCACAACACCCATTTTGCTTCTAAGGAAAGGTCTGGAATACTCATTGATGTCACGTCCGTCAATTCTTATCATGCCTTTATCAGGCTCGTAGAACTTCATAAGCAGTGAAATTATTGTTGATTTACCTGCGCCTGTTGGACCAAGCAAGGCAACTTTTTCACCCGGATTTATTTTCATAGAGACACCGTTTAGAATATTAGCCTCATCATCATCATATTTAAAAATTACATTATCAAATTCTATCAGACCTTTCAACTCTTTACCGTCATTATCATAACCTGTGTAATCTTCCCTCGGGTGCTCGAGTATTGAATATATCCTCTCAATTGCAACACGTGTCATACCCATTTCACTTACCAATTGTGCAAGTCTTCTCATTGGCCATGTAACATACGCAGCATATGTGTAGAATGCTGTAAATTCACCTATTGTAATTTGATTGGTTAAAACATAATACCCGCCTGCGAAAATAGATATTGCAAGCTGCGTATATACAAGTACATCACTACCGGGCCAGTAGTATGAATGCAGCTTCAGTAGCTTCATTCCCCATTTTCTTTTTTCTTCGTTTTGTTTGGTGAACTTCTCAATCTCATAGCTCTCCTTAGCGAATGCTTTTACAACGCGAATGCCTGATAAGTTTTCCTGTACCATTGCAGTCAGCTTATCCTGCTCTGCTTCGTGCTTAGTCCAAATCTCCCCTTCTTTTTTGAAGAAGAATACTGATGCTGTTATCATAATAGGGAATAACATAATTGCTATCAGCGCATAAGTTTGATTTACCATGAACATCATAATAAACGCGCCAATGAATATTGACGCAAGCCTTATGGATTCCGTTACCTGCATTGTTGCGAACTTCCTGACGGTTTCAACATCACCTGTGCATCTTTGGATAAGCTCACCGGTTGGTGTTTTGCCGAAGTACTTCATCGGCAGGTGCTGCAGGTGTGTAAATAGCCTGTCACGCAGCTTCTTCATAGCTTTTTCTGTTGATGCGGCTGATATTGTGCTTGATGAAAGCATTGTAACACCCCGCAATAGAGCAATTATCAGGAACAATACTCCAAGATAGATAAGTATGAGTCCCGCATTTTCTATCTTAAGCTCAGGCAGAATTGAATATAGGAACCTTGTAATAGCGTCATCGGCTTTTACTGTATTACCTTTGCCGGTTACAAAGAACGCAATTATCTTATCAACTGCCATTTGCAGTATTTTAGGCTCCATTAAGCGGAAGCCAACGGAAATTATCAGCAGTACAGATGCTGAAATATACTGGTATTTCCACTTTCCCAGAATCTCGAATAATTTCTTTAAACTTTTCATGGACCCCTCTCAATCTCCCCGAAGGGGAGAGGTTTTATAAACTCTTTTTATTATTTAATTCCCCGCTTTTACCCTCTCCTTTGGGGAGGGTAACCGCCTTTAGGCGGTTGGGTGGGGTGTAAAAAAAAACCGCGAACACTTTTTATTTTGTCCGCGGTTTGCTTAAAATCTTATTAAATTGAGGTTTTATCCTAACAACCTCCGTTTATAGCTTACCAACGGACACACCTTGCCCACAAGAATATCTGCAGTGGGTGCAGTGATCTGCACCATGTATGTTGTGATGAAGTTTCTCATATTATTGTCAGATTCTCATCCTTTGGTTAGTTATAAAAAATTTCTTTAAATTGTTATTATTACAAATCTAATAATTTTTTTTGTGAGTGTCAAGAAGAATATAAATAAATTTTCAAAACTTCAATAATTCGTCATTTTTTAATAATGAATTATAATATTTTTTTAAATATCATAGAAATTGTATTGACATTATACCTATAATTATATTAACTTTGTTGTGCTAGTATAGTTATAACTAAACCTTTTTAATGAAATATCGGTTATTACGTATAGAAGAAATTGATGGAAGACAATCTATATTTAAGCTTGAATGCAATGGAAATTGTCAATTTGATGAATTTTGGGATAAAATTGAAAAAGAAGGGAATTTAGCATCTGAATTAGATACAATACAATCGCGACTAGAAGATGTTGCAAATGGCAAATTACTTCCTAAAAATAAATTTAGAGATATTACTCCAAATAAAAAGACTCAAAAAGAATATGAGATAAAAACTTCTAATTTGAGAGTATACTTAACAAAAGTAGAAAATCAAGGAAAACTAATTATCCTTGGAGGACAAAAAAATTCACAACAAAAGGATATTAACAAATTTAGAAGAATTAAAAAAGATTTCTTTAATTCTATATAAAACAAAAGTAATATGAAAAATAAGAAAGAAATAATCAAAAGCCCTAATTACTGGTTTGAAAAAACTCAAAATGAATTTTTTAGACAATTTTATGATTATATTCAAAACAATAAAATCTCACAAGTTGAATTTGCTAAAAAACTCAATGTTACAAAGGGTTATATTTCTCAGATCCTTAATGGCAATTTTAACCCTACTTTAAAAAAACTTATAGAGTTATCTATTGCGATAAATAAAATACCGGACATTCATTTTAGATCATATGATGAAATATTAACAAACAATAATATAAAGTCTTCATTAATAGATATTTTGGCAAAAGGATACGAACATTCATGTTTCCAAATCAGCGATACAGATATGGTTGAGATAGTCCAACTGAATAGCAAAGGTAAAAGTAAAGATAAATTTGAATTTAATTATGAATTATCTGCCGAAAGAAAATTAACTACTACTTTAAACTAATATGAATAAAGCAAATCATAAAAACAAAATCATAAAAGTTTTTATAAACAATATAAAAATTACAGATTTTATCTTAAACTCTTCAAAATATCCAGGTCCGAAAAAAATTAATAGGGATCATTTTTACTTTAACTTAAGTGGTGCTAACAAAGTGAAAATGTCGTCAAATAGTATTTTCATTCTATCAACAGCCGAAATCATCTTTCATAAAGAAAAATCTAAATCTGACCCCATAGAGATTTGCAAAATTAAAATTGAAATTGAATTTAGGTTTGAAAATTTATCAAAAATAATTACTTTCATGAATGGTAAAGCTAAAATCCCACAAGAATTGTTGCAAAAAATGTTAAATACTTCATTTTCTACAACAAGAGGTATATTGTTTACGAAACTCTTAGGTACAATTTTCGAAAAAGTATATCTCCCACCGATAGATCCAATTTCTTTTAATAAAACTGCAAATAATAAATAGCAACACTATTTTTATTGCAAATTAAAATATTAGAGAAAGTTATAGATTTTTAGAACTTATTCTAATATTTTAATTTCATTTGTTTGAAGATTCTCATATTAGAATAGTATTTAATAAATCTTATTAATTATTTCGACTAATTGTTCTAAATCTATACACTCAATTCTATTATTTCTTGCAAACTCTAATGCAGGTACTGAAAATTTACATGTTGCAACAAAAATTCCTCGCCTAGCTTTAACACTTGCCATACCTCCATATAACTTTTGAAGTTCTGGCCTGCTAATTACTTTATCTTTTTGTAATCGCTTGCATTGTATTGCAAATTTAACTTTTTCTTTAATTGCAATTACATCAACTCCTTTATCATTTGTAAAAGTTGTAATCTTTACATCATATCCCATTTTTGAATAAATTGCAGCAATTTCATTTTCAAATTCTCTTGGTGTTAAATCGAAAATGAAGTTTACCTTCTTCATTTGTTCTTCACGTTCTTTTCGTAGTTTTGCTTCACTATTTTGTCGTTCCTTTTCTTCTATTTTATCTCTTTGCCATTGTTCTTCATTTTTTTGTTTTCTTTCAATATCAATTAATTTTAATTTTTCAGCATTCCATTTTCTTGCATTAAAATCCCTTAATCCAATTTTATAGAACTTTAATCCGGCAATTAATATATAGAGACTCATCAAAATTGTCCAGTATGATAAACTTTCTATTTGAATGTAATTTCTTAAAATAAAACCTAATCCGATTGGGATAATACTAAATGTAATTAGCCAAACTAATGCTGTAATTAATGCATCTTTTCTTCCGTCATTCATTATAAAAGTTCATCATTATTTGAAAGTCCTAAAGTTATACATTAACTTGTTTTTTTACACTTCAATTTCACCACTGATAACCGTAACAGCTTCACCGGCGAGCATAACTCTATCGCCATTTACTTTTACCCCAAGTATACCGCCGCGCTCTGATGCCTGGTAGGCTATGAATGAATCCTTGCCGAGTCTGCCTGCCCAATACGGGCCTAGCGCGCAATGAGCTGAGCCGGTTACGGGATCTTCCTGTATGCCTTTTTCAGGCGCAAAGAAGCGTGATACAAAGTCATATCTCTTCTCATCAGCCTTTGCCGTTATGATGGTTCCCCACCCGGGAAGTGTTAGCATAATATCAAAATTAGGCTTTAAGTTTATAATATCATCTTCACTCTCTAACTCAATTAAGTAATTCCATTTAGTCATGCCAACATATTTTGGCTGTACGCCGCCAATTGCATCTATAAGCTCAGGAGGATATTCAATTTTCTTCTGTGGAATTGCAGGGAAATCGAGCCCTATTTCGCCTTCGTGGTAATCAGCCTTAAGCAAACCGCTGCGGGTATTGTAATGTATTGTTTCATCCTTTTTGCAGATACCCTCCTGCCAAAGTATATGGCTTGTTGCAAGTGTAGCGTGTCCGCATAGATCAACTTCGCTGTTTGGTGTCATCCATCTTAAACTGTAGGCATCTCCCTCAGTTTCTTTGAGCACAAATGCAGTTTCAGCCAGGTTAAGCTCAAAAGCAATGCTTTGCATCAGGCTGGTTGGGATAATATCATTTAGTAAACAAACAGCGGCGGGATTTCCTTTGAAGGGCTCACTTGTAAATGCATCTACTGTGAATATTGGTAACTTCATAAAATATGATAATTTTAAATTGAATATAAAAATAATTGGAAGTTTATGATTAAGCAAGGTAAACCTTGATTTTCTTGATTGGATTAATCCTGAAATCATGAAAATCAAGGTTAAGACATAAAAAAAGCCACTCAAAATTTGAGTGGCTTTTAAAAATCTGTGTAATTCTTAAATCAAAGTAATCCTTGAATCAAGTTAATCAGGGTCTTATTTAGTAAACACCATCTTCTGAACTTCGACCATTTCAGGAGTTTTTATCCTGTAGAAGTAAACACCTGATGGAAGGTTTGAAGCATTGAATGAAACTGCATGCTCTCCTTCTGATTGTGATTCATCAACCAATACCACAACTTCACGTCCAAGGCGGTCATAAACCGTGATCTTAACGCTTGTTGCGCTTTTTAATGTATAGTTAATTTTTGTTTCAGGGTTAAACGGGTTAGGATAGTTCTTAGCAGCGAAGTATGATTCGCCGTTATTCATTTCATTCTGAGCGGTTTCCTGTTTAAGCTCTTTGCTGTAACGCTCTGATATCATTGCAACGCCTGTTTCAACCGGACCTGTAACAAATTCTTTTCCTGCCAGGAATGAGAACTGAATACCTAAAGCTTCCTGCTCTAAAATTGAAAAATCATCATCTTTGCTTTTTGATATAATTTTAAACTCAGATGGTGTGATATTGAAATGAACTTCCTTCCAGCCTGAGAAATTCATGCTGAGCGGTTTTGATTCAAGTCTAACATCTGTTCCTTCATCATACTTACCGTCATTGTTCTTATCAAATAAAACCTGGACTGTTGTAGACATATCGTTGCTAATACCCTGTATCATTACTGATAAGATATTGCCTTCAGCAACCTGGAGTTTTGCTTCTTTTCTGATAAGTCCTGCAAATGAATTCGGTGTAATCTGCTTGTTTGATGAAGAAATTACGCCGTACCCGTTTTCGAGGTTATCCTCTTTATGAGAATACTTCAAAGAAAGATCTCCGCCTGAATACCAGCCTGGCATGTTGTGATCTCCGAAACTATCTATAACAAATGAGTTTGAACTTTGCGCAAGGACTGAGGAAGCTGAAAATAAAATTGCGAAAACTGTAAAAACAAACCTCGTAATGAATTTAATCATTAAATTACCCCCATGGTAAAAATAATTTTAAAAAAATGAAATATTTAGATAAGTATTTCGGTAAAACTACTTAACCAGAGTCATCCTCTTTACAGAGGCATAATCTCCGACTTGTAGTTTATAGAGGTAAATTCCCGCGGGAAGTTCATTTGCATCAAATGTAACTTCATAGTATCCGGCTGTTTGATAGCCGTCAACTAATACCGCCATTGACTGTCCGACAAGGTTAAATATGGTTAACTTAACGTTGCCATCTGTCTTGAGATTGTAGGAAAGCTGCGTAGTTGGATTAAATGGATTGGGATAATTTTGATTGAGTTCGAACTTATCAGGATTACCCTTAAAATCCACAAGCTGTTCTTTATTATCGGCGCTCACTATTAAAGTGCCGAAGACAAAGAATAGACTAGCTATTATTACGTATACTTTCTTCATTTACCTGTTAAAATACTTACTACAAAGTTAACAATTTATGTTTTTAAAGTCAATATAATACATACTGTAAACCCGTGATATTTGAATATGGGGAAAACAGCGTTTTTGAGCCATTTTCCCCAATAATATAATTATTACTGTACTTTTACTGCTACAATTCTTTCTGTTCCGTTTTTATCGACAACTTTTAAGAGGATAGAATCCCCTGAATTCTTGCCGCTTAAGGCATCATTTAAGTCATTTACATTATTGATCTTTTTCTTGTTTGCCTCAACTATTACTGTACCTTCCTGCAAACCTCTTAAAAAGGATTCAGACATTTTTTCCACCGCGGTTACTACAACTCCGCCTGATATATTGAGCTTTTCCTTAAGTGATGATGGCGCATCCTGAACGCTGATTCCCAATGCCTTAACAGTTGTAGAATTAATACCCTTGTTTGAGCCTTCTTCCTGCTTGTTATTGTTCATAGAGGTTTGTTTTTCCTCATCAAGCCTAGGTTTAAGAGTAACATCCTTTTCAATTGTCTTGCCATCCCTGAAAACTGTAAGTTTTGCAATATCTCCGGGGCGTTTACTGTTGATAATTACCTGTAGCTCATTAGCTGCGTTTACTTCTTTGCCGTCAACCGATAAAATTACATCACCTGCCTGCAAGCCTGCTTCATCGCCACCGCCGCCTTTTTGCACACTTTGTACAAGTACGCCTTTGGATTTATCAAGCCCTAAACCTTTAGCCATTGTTTCATCAACTGTCTGTATCTGCACTCCAATGTATCCGCGAACTACTTTACCTGATTTGATAAGCTCTTGTGTAACTGATTTAACAATATTAACCGGAATTGCAAAACCGTATCCCTGGTAATAACCTGTATTGGTTTTTATAGCGGAGTTTATTCCAACCAGCTGACCGTTAATATCAACGAGTGCGCCACCGGAATTACCCGGGTTAATAGCTGCATCTGTCTGGATGAAGTTTTCAATTGCATATCCGCCACCATTGATACCAATATTCCGCCCTAGCGCGCTAATAATACCTGCAGTAACTGTATAGTTTAAGCCCAATGGATTACCA
>JANPBV010000379.1:0-3439 GCA_031430615.1 Ignavibacteria bacterium
CCTAAGTTTAAATGATTGGTATAAATTGGTAACATACAAAATGCATCAGAGAGTTTTTCTGAAACAGAGAATACCGAAGTTAATGCGTGGGTATGATACAGTAATTCGTTACTTTTGGGATAAATTTCTAGTATGAATTCCCTCAAATCTGTAAAGAGTTCAATTATTTTCTTATCCTTTAATTCCAATAAGAAAAGAAAGTCAGGATGTATGTCACGGGGATTATTCATTTATTTTATTTTGCTGAACTATCCGACTGCATTGCACAAACAAGATTACCTTCTGTATCCAAAAACTTTGTGATCCATCCTACATATGGAATTGCCGTTTTAGGCATCAAAATCTGGCCGCCTTTGTTTTCTACTCTTTTTATTATTTCATCTACACTTTCAACCCCAACGGTACACTCCAGACCCAGTATTTTTTCTTTTAGAGGCGAATATTTCCTTGACTGTAATGCTCCAATTAACTCTGCATTTTCTGTTTTATCTGCTTTTATTTGCAAAAAGTCAGTAGGTCCGTATGATGTAAATCCCCATTCAAAAACTTCTTCATAAAAATTCTTTGCTCTTTCAATATCATCAATGTGGATTGCAAAATGCGTCATTTTATTTTTCATAATACTAAATTTAATTATCAAATAATTATTAGCTCAGTCTTTTTGCAAAATTACAAAATTGTTTCTCATTAATCTACCGGTTCTTCATAACAGCTTCTGCATCTGGCTTCATACAAGTCAGTTGCGCCTACAAGCACTCTATCTCCCGTATTTGATATCCTTTGTGTCCTGTTGGCTGGAGCGCCGCATTTAACGCATATTGCAAGCGTTTTAGTGATGTATTCAGCTATTGCAAGTAGCTGCGGCATAGGCTCAAATGGAATCGCCCTGTAATCAGTATCCAATCCAGCTACTATAACCCGTTTTCCCTGGGCTGCAAGCTTCTGGCAGACCTCTACCAGGTATGAATCAAAGAACTGGGCTTCATCAACACCTATTACGTCAGCTTCAGCTGAAAAGAGGAGTATCTGCTCTGCTGTTTCAACTACTGTTGAAGGAATCTTTTGCTCATTATGAGAAACAATTTCGCTTTCGCTATATCTGTTATCGATCTTAGGTTTAAAAATTTCCACACGCTGTTTGGCTATCTGCGCGCGTCTTAATCTTCTGATCAATTCTTCGGTTTTCCCGCTGAACATTGAACCGCAAATAACCTCTATTTGACCGCTCATTTTTGAATTTTCAAATTCGTGCATTATGCTATCTATAACTTAAAATAATTTGGTATAATATCCTTTAAAATAAAGCTCTTAATTTTTTTATTCTTAGTAATTAAAATTACTTCTAAATCAGGACTAAACTCCACCAATGCCTGGCGGCACAATCCGCATGGGTAGACAAATTCATTTGAGCTGGTTGCAACAGCAATTGCAGTAAATTTCTTTTCACCACCTGCAACTCCACTGAATAAAGCTGCTCTTTCTGCGCACACTGTTAATGTCAGCGCATCAAACTCAACATTCGTGCCAATATATACCTTCCCTGATTTTCCAAGCAGAGCAGAGCCAACTCTAAAACCTGAGTGAGGTGAATGAGAATTCTTCATTACCCTTAAAGCTGCGTTTATGAGCTTTTTTTCAATGTTTTTTGATATCATTGTTTTTGTTGTTTCTTTGCAAAATAAGCATAAAATTGAATTTATGGAACGTAATAACTTTATTCAGGCTGTAAATATAGATAGCTGAATTGATATAAAATATATATTTAATTATCTTTCCCCAAACAGATGCGCAGAAAAAAGATTTTTAGGTTTTTCGATAGGTATTTAGGGATTCCTTTGGTGTTGTTCCTGGCTTTATTTACCAGGAGGAAAAGACGCTTACCGATAGAAGATATCCAGAATATTTTATTTATTAAGCTCGCAGCAATTGGCGACGGTATTTTGCTTATACCAACTTTGCGCAAGCTCAAAAGCTCATTCCCTAATGCGAAAATATCATTCATGTGTTCTGATATAAATCTATCTGTCATAGAAAAAATACCATATGTTGATAAAATTATCAATTGCCGGGTTTATGATTTTATGAAAAATCCAATAAATTTTGTCAGATTTGTTAAATCACTAAGAAAAACAAAATATGAAGTTGTAATTGATGCGGGGCAATGGGAAAGAATTAATTCGTTAATTACAATTTTCGCCAAACGCGATTATTCAATCGGTTTCAGAACAAAAGGGCAATGGAAACACGTTGTAAATGATGCAGTGATTGCGCACAGCAGAACAAAACATGAAGTAGAAAACTTTATGGATCTTTTGATGCCGCTTGGAATTGTCCCGGTAAGCGGTGAGTATGATTTCGATGACCTTCAGCTTGAATTCTTCCTGAAGCCAGAGCACAGGTCGTTTCGTGATAAATTCTGGGCTGAACATAACCTTAATGATAAAACCGTAATTTGCTTTCACCCGGGTTGCGGAGAGAACGGCAAGCCAAGGGAGTGGGCTTTGGAAAATTATACTGCTGTAGCTAAAAGACTCCACGATTCTGATAAAAATATAGTTATACTGATAACCGGAACAGATTTTGAAAGATATTTATGTGACCCTTTATATGAAGCAGCTTCTGACTTCTCAATAAATACCGCAGGAAAATTTACACTTGAAGAAACTGCTGCTCTTGTAGAACGCGCAAATCTTATGCTTTGCAGTAATACAGGTATTTTACATGTCAGCACATGTGTTGGAACAAGAACCATCGGACTTCACGGTCCAACAAACCCGGTAAAATGGGGGGCTTACAATAAAAAAGCTATTACAATACAAAGCAGTAAATTTTGCTCTCCATGCCTGTACTTAGGACACGATTATGGGTGTAATAAACCAACATGTATGAAAGAGATCACATCAGATGAAGTTTACCTTGAAATAAGAAAAGCTTTAAAACCTGAACTATTTTTAAACGTATTACAATTACAGGAGAAATAAACAATATGAAAATTGGAATATTGACTGGCGGGGGAGACTGCCCCGGTTTAAATGCGGTAATAAGGGCTATAGTAAGAAGATCTTTAATGTATGGATGGGAATGTGTCGGAATAGAAAACGGCTGGAAAGGTTTAATGGATATTTACACAAGACCACTTGATCTTAATGCAGTTTCAGGAATCCTTCAAAAAGGGGGAACAATCCTTGGCACTTCAAGAACTAACCCATACAAAGTTGATGGCGGAGAAAAAACTGTTATTGAAAATGCTAAAAAGATAGGTTTAGACGCATTGATAGCTATTGGCGGAGAGGATACTCTTGGAGTTGCAAATAAGCTTGCTAAAACAGGATTTAAAGTAGTTGGAGTACCTAAAACAATTGATAATGATCTCAACGGCACAGACTATACTTTCGGTTTTGATACTGCTGTAAATACCGCAATGGATGCAATTGATAGG